>JAYVQD010000098.1:0-10164 GCA_043777275.1 Nitrosomonadales bacterium | reverse complement strand
TTGCGCCGTATGCGTCAGCGCTCGCGCTGATGGTGGCGCCCGAACACGCGTGCCTGAATCTGCAGCGGCTGGCGGCTGAAGGGATGGCGGGAAAATTCGGCTTTTACGAAGCCGTCGACTACACCCCGTCGCGACTGCCGCGCGGGCAATCGAGCGTGGTGATTCGCTCATTCATGGCGCATCACCAGGGCATGATCTTTTTATCGCTGGCTTACCTGATCCTCGATCGCCCGATGCAAAAACGCTTTGAGGCGGATCCGATGTTTCAGGCAACGACCTTGTTGCTGCAGGAGCGGGTGCCCAGAGCAGGCTCGTTTCAATTGCCTACTGCCGAGTTCTCCTCCATTCGCGGGTCTGCTAGCGCCACCGAAATGCCCATGCGCGTCATCAAGGGCTCCGGCACTCCGACGCCCGAGGTGCAGTTGTTATCCAACGGCAGATACCATGTGATGGTCACCAACGCCGGCGGCGGTTACAGTCGCTGGAAAGACCTCGCTGTTACCCGCTGGCGCGAAGACACTACCTGCGATAACTGGGGCGCGTTCTGTTACCTGCGTGACGTGACCAGCGGCGTGTTCTGGTCGAATACCCATCAGCCGACACTCAAATACGCGGAAACGTACGAAGCGATTTTCTCGGAGGCGCGCGCGGAATTCCGTCGCCACGACCTTGACTACGATGTGCATACCGAGATCGTTGTTTCTCCGGAAGACGACATTGATCTGCGCCGGATCCATATCTGCAATCGCGCGCGCATCCGCCGCACGATTGAAGTCACCAGTTATGCTGAAGTAGTGCTCACCGCTGCGGTCGCGGACGCGTTGCATCCGGCGTTCAGTAACCTGTTCGTGCAAACCGAGATCATCCACGAGCGGCAAACCATCCTGTGCACCCGCCGCCCGCGCTCGCTCGCCGAGCAGTCGCCGTGGATGTTCCATCAGATGGTGGTACGCGATGCAGAGCCTGGCGAGATTTCGTACGAAACAGACCGGCTGCGCTTTATCGGCCGCGGGCGCACCGTTGCCGCGCCGCAGGCGATGAGTGATGACGCGCTTTCAGGCAGCGCAGGCTCGGTGCTGGATCCCATAGTAGCGATCCGCTATCGCATTACGCTCGAGCCTCAGCAAACAGCAACCGTGGATATCGTCACCGGCATCGGCGCCACGCGCGATGCGGCGCTAGGCCTCGCCGGCAAATACCATGACCGGCATCTTGCCGATCGGGTGTTCGAGTTGGCGTGGACCCACAGCCAAGTGGTGATGCGCCAAATCAATGCCACCGAGGCTGACGCTCAATTGTATGGACGCCTCGCAAGTGCAGTGATCTACGCCAATTCCAGTTTACGGGCTGACGCGGGCGTTCTCAGCAAGAATCGCCGCGGTCAATCCGGCTTATGGGGCTATGCCATTTCCGGCGATTTACCTATCGTGCTATTACAGATTGGCGAACTTGCCAATATCGATCTGGTACGCCAACTGGTGCAGGCCCACACCTACTGGCGATTAAAGGGCCTCACGGTAGACCTGGTGATCTGGAATGAAGATCGTGCCGGATACCGGCAGGTGCTGCAAGATCAAATCATGGGGCTGATCGCCGCCGGCGTCGAAGCACACGTCATGGATAAGCCCGGCGGAATTTTCGTGCGGCGGGCAGAACAAATATCGGAGGAAGATCGCATTCTGTTTCAATCGGTCGCGCGCGCCATCATCAGCGACCGGCGCGGATCACTGGACGATCAAATCAACCGCCGCGGCTTGATGGAAGTACGCGCACCGCATTTGAATTTGCCGCGATTCAAACCCACACGCGCCCACCGCGCCGACCTTGCGGCCAGAGCCCTGCCCGTGCCGCCAACCTCGCGCCACGACCTGCTCTTTACCAACGGGCTTGGCGGCTTCACCCCCGACGGGCGCGAGTACGTGATCACAACCACACACGAGCAAGTTACGCCTGCGCCTTGGGTCAATGTGCTGGCCAACGCACACTTTGGAACCGTCATCTCCGAAAGCGGAATGGCTTATACCTGGAGCGAGAATGCCCATGAGTTCCGCCTGACCCCGTGGAGTAATGATCCAGTATGCGATGCGAGTGGCGAAGCTTTCTACCTTCGTGACGAAGAGAGTGGCGCTTTCTGGTCACCCACCCCGCTGCCCAGTCGCGGCGCCACACCATATGTCAGCCGGCATGGCTTCGGATACAGCGTCTTCGAGCATACGGAAGGTGCCATCCGCACGGAGCTCACGGTGTTCGTGGCGCTCGACAATGCGGTCAAATTCTCCGTGTTGAAAGTGCGCAACGACTCGGGCCGCGCGCGCCGCCTCTCCGCCACCGGTTACGTCGAGTGGGTGCTGGGCGACCTGCGGCCGAAATCAACCATGTATGTGATTACGGAAATCGATCCGCTCAGCGGCGCATTCTTTGCGCGCAACGCCTACAACACCGAGTTCGCGGATCGCGTTGCTTTTTTTGACGTTGACGATATCAACAGAACTTTCAGCGGCGACCGCACCGAGTTCATCGGCCGCAACGGCACACTCAAAAGTCCGTTGGCAATGACCCGGACGCAACTTTCCAACAAAGTCGGCGCCGCTTTGGATCCCTGCGCGGCAATCCAGGTGAGTTTCGAACTGGCCGAGGGGGAAGAGCGTGAGATCATCTTCAGGCTAGGCGTCGCGGGACGACGAGGCGCTGATGACGCCAGCAGGCTGGTGCGCAGTGTTCGCGGCTCCACCGCCGCGCGCAGCGCACTGGAAGCCGTACGGCAACACTGGAAGCATACGCTCGGCGCGGTACAGGTGGAAACCCCCGATCCGTCTCTCAATGTACTGGCCAATGGCTGGCTGTTGTATCAAACGCTGGCCTGCCGCCTGTGGGCACGCAGCGGCTACTACCAATCCGGCGGCGCGTTCGGTTTCCGCGATCAGTTGCAGGATGTGATGGCGCTGATCCATACCGAGCCCAAACTCATGCGCGAGCACCTGCTGCGCTGCGCGGCTCACCAGTTCCGGGAAGGGGATGTCCAGCACTGGTGGCATCCCACATCGGATCGTGGCGTACGCACCCACTGTTCGGACGACTATCTGTGGCTGCCGTTAGCGATCAGCCATTACGTATTGAGCACCGGCGACACCGGCGTGCTGAATGAACCCGCGCGATTCCTCGACGGCCGCGCGGTAAACCCGGAAGAGGATTCGTATTTCGACTTGCCTGGCCGCTCGGAAGAATCGGCTAGCCTGTACCAACACGGTGTGCGGGCCATTCTGCGAGGTCTTAACTTTGGCGAGCGCGGCTTGCCGCTGATCGGCTCCGGCGACTGGAACGACGGCATGAACATGGTGGGCGCACTCGGCAAAGGCGAAAGCGTGTGGTTGGGTTTCTTCCTGTACGAGGTACTGATGCGATTCACGGATATTGCGCGCCTGCAGAACGACACGCCATTCGCTGAACGCTGCCAGTTGGAGGCCGCGCAATTGCGCGAAAATATCGAGCGCAACGGATGGGATGGCGAGTGGTACCGGCGCGCCTACTTCGACGACGGCACGCCGCTGGGTTCGGCGAGCAACGCCGAATGCCAAATTGATACCGTTGCACAAAGTTGGGCGGTGCTGTCCGGTGCCGGGAATCCCGCGCGCGCGCGCGCGGCAATGGCTGCGGTAGAGCGGCGGCTGGTGCGCCGTGACCACCATCTCATCCAACTGCTCGATCCACCGTTCGACAAGTCGGCATTGAACCCCGGCTATATCAAAGGCTACGTGCCGGGCGTGCGCGAAAACGGCGGGCAATACACGCACGCGGCCATCTGGACCGTGATGGCCTTCGCCGCGTTGGGTGACAGCAAGCGCGCATGGGAACTATTCGACATGATTAACCCGGTAAATCATGCCAGTTCCGCAGCCGCGATGGCCACCTACAAAGTAGAACCTTATGTGGTCGCAGCGGACGTGTATGCGGTTGCACCGCACACCGGTCGCGGCGGCTGGACCTGGTATACCGGATCCGCCGGCTGGATGTATCGCCTTATCCTGGAATCACTGCTGGGTTTGAAACTGGAGGTCGACAAACTGCGCTTTGCCCCCTGCCTCCCAGCCGATTGGGAGTCGTTCAAGCTGCACTACCGCTACCGGGAAACGGTTTACCACATTACGGTGCTGCAAACCCGTGCCACAAACAGCAACACCCGTGTCATAGTGGACGGCATCGAACAACGGGACAAGGTTGTTTCTCTGGTTGACGATCACCGTGAACACACGGTCGAAATAAACCTGGGCGCCGCCCCGCATTCAAAACCTTAACGTATTGACGTATTAACGTATTAGCGTTCGCTTAGCGATGCGATGACCGGCAATTCAGGATGATTACGAGAGTAGCCCAGAATACTAACGGACGCCGTGCCGAGCGGAAAATGCTGCGCCGTCATTACCGGCAATCCGATCCATCGCACCGCCAGAACGCTGCCAAACTGACCGTGTGTAAAAAGCGCCATGTTTCCATTGAGTCCGCGCAGACGGGCGATGAGTAAATCAGCGCGGCCGCAAACCTGCGCGGGCGATTCACCTTGCGGACAGCCGTCCTGAAAAAGATTCCAGTAAGGCCGCTCGTTTTGAATGTCCACAGAGCGCCGGCCTTCGTACTCGCCATAGTTCCACTCCGCCAAGGCGGGTTCGATTTCGGCAACAGGCGTCAATTCGGCTAAAGTACAGGTCGATCGCGCGCGCCGGCTCGGGCTGGTAAACACGCGGTTGAATTCAGAGGCACGCAGCTTTTGGCCCAATCTTCGCGCGCCCTCTTCACCTTGTGCGTTCAACGCTATGTCGGTGCGGCTGGTGTGCTTACTGGCAAGCGACCATTCGGTTTCGCCGTGGCGAATGAGATAAAGGCGCAATGGCGCAGCCGGTGTGCCGCTCACGATGGGTTGCGCCACTGCCATTGTCGGATCTCCGGCATATCTTCACCGTGTTTATAGATGTACTGTTTGTGCTCAATCAGCTTGTCCCGCAATTGGTGCTGGAGGTGGACGCCGCGCTCGCCGGTCTGCGGCAGGCGATCAATAGTGTCCATCACAAGATGAAAGCGATCCAGATCATTGAGCACCGTCATGTCGAAGGCGGTAGTGATCGTACCCTCTTCCTTGTAGCCGCGAACGTGAATGTTGTCGTGATTGGCACGGCGGTAAGTCAGCCGATGGATCAGCCATGGATAGCCGTGGAACGCGAAAATAACCGGCTTGTCCGTCGTAAATAACGCATTGAAATCCGCGTCGCTCAACCCGTGCGGGTGCTCGCGTTGCGGCTGCAACTTCATGAGATTGACCACATTGACCACGCGGATTTTCAGCTCGGGAAAATGCTCGCGCATGATGGAGACGGCGGCGAGCGTCTCCAGTGTGGGCACGTCGCCACAACAGGCCATCACCACGTCAGGCCCGCCGCCATGAGCTTCCGCGCCCTGTTCGCTACCGGCCCATTGCCAAATGCCGATACCTGCAGCGCAATGCCTGACAGCAGCATCCATAGTCAGCCACTGCGGCGCCGGATGTTTACCGGCGATCACCACGTTGATATAGTGGCGGCTGCGCAGGCAGTGGTCCATCACCGACAGCAGGCAGTTTGCGTCCGGCGGCAGATAGATGCGCACCACCTCGGCCTTCTTGTTCACCACATGATCGATAAATCCCGGATCCTGGTGCGTGAAGCCGTTGTGATCCTGTCGCCAGACGTGTGACGCCAGCAGGTAATTCAGCGAAGCAATCTTTTTTCGCCAGGGCAAATGGGAGGTGACCTTCAGCCACTTCGCATGCTGGTTAAACATCGAATCGATGATGTGAATGAACGCCTCGTAGGAATTGAACAGTCCGTGCCGCCCGGTGAGCAAATAACCTTCAAGCCAGCCCTCGCATTGGTGTTCGCTGAGCATTTCCATCACGCGCCCTGTCGGCGCAAGGGATTTATCACTGGCGATGGTCTCGGCATTCCACTGGCGATTCGTCACTTCAAACACTGCTTCCAGGCCATTGGAGAGTGTTTCGTCGGGGCCGAAGATACGGAAATTCTGCTGTAACTCATTCGCCGTTATCACGTCGCGCAGGAAAGGTCCGAACACATGCGTGTCGCCGATACCATGCGTCCCGGGCGCAGGCACGTTGACGGCATAGTCGCGAAAATCCGGCATCTGCAGGTCGCGCAGCAGAACGCCGCCATTCGCATGGGGATTCGCGCCCATGCGACGCTCGCCCCTGGGTGCAAGTTCGGCCAGCGCCGCTGTAAGCCGCCCCTGCGCATCGAACAGTTCCGCCGGCCGATAGCTTCTCAGCCATGCTTCCAACTGCTGGAGGTGTTCGGGACGGCTAGCCAGATCTTTCAGCGGTACCTGATGCGAACGGAAGGTGCCTTCAACCGGCAGGCCGTCAACCGATTTCGGCCCCGTCCAACCCTTGGGAGAATTAAGGACGATCATCGGCCATCGCGGGCGCGGCACATCGCCGTGTGCGCGGGCAGCTTGCTGAATTTGCCTGATTTGCGCCAAGGCGGTATCCAATGCAGTGGCCATGGCCTCATGCATTACGTCGGGCTCATGCCCTTCGACAAACAGAGGTGTCCAACCGTAGCCGCGAAATAACTGCTCCAACTCCTCGCGCGTGATGCGCGCGAGAACGGTCGCACTGGCGATCTTGTAGCCATTGAGATGCAGAATCGGCAGCACCACGCCGTCCGTGACTGGGTTGAGGAATTTGTTGGAATGCCACGCCGTCGCCAACGGGCCGGTTTCTGCTTCGCCATCGCCGATGACGCAGGCAACCACAAGAGTCGGGTTGTCGAACACCGCCCCGAATGCGTGGCTGAGTGAATAGCCCAGTTCCCCCCCCTCGTGAATCGATCCCGGACATTCCGGCGATACGTGACTGGGAATCCCGCCGGGAAAGGAGAACTGCTTGAACAATTTTGTGAGGCCGGCCTCATCCTGACTAATGTTCGGATAGACCTCGCTGTAAGTGCCTTCGAGGTAGGTGTTGCTCACGAGCGCCGGGCCGCCATGTCCGGGGCCGGAGACGTAAATCATATCGAGATCGTATTGCTTGATGACTCGATTCAGGTGCACGTAAATGAAATTCTGCCCAGGCGTCGTACCCCAATGTCCCAGCAGCATGCGCTTCACGTGCTCAAGCCTCAGAGGTTGCCTCAGGAGTGGGTTGTCACAAAGATACATCTGCCCGACGGACAGATAATTGGCCGCCCGCCAGTACGCGTCCATTTTTTGCAGGAGTGCCGGCGCAAGCGTGTTCGTTGCCATGATTTAACTTCCTGTCAATTGTCTATTGGCCGAGGCTAACGGCGAGGCAGCCAGCGCCGCATCCACCAAAACCTGTGCTTGCGTTGCAATAAGGCGCAAATGGGACTCGCTGCGAAAACTCTCTGCGTAAATCTTGTAAATATTCTCGGTGCCCGATGGGCGTGCAGCGAACCATCCATGCTCGACAATCACCTTCACGCCCCCGATGGGCGCGTCATTGCCGGGCGCGCGGGTCAGGATGCTCAGGATACGTTCACCGGCCAATTCCTCGCTTTGTATACTCTGCCGATTGATGGCCGAGAGCCTGCGTTTTTGTTCCGGCGTTGCCGGCGCCTCAACCCGATCGGCGTAGCACTCGCCAAAATCCCGCGACAGCTCGCGGTAAATCTCACCAGGATCGCGACCCGTTCGTGCCGTGATTTCTGCCGCGAGTAGCGCCGGTACGATTCCATCCTTGTCGGTCGTCCACACCGCGCCATCCCGGCGCAGAAAAGTTGCACCCGCACTCTCTTCGCCTGCGAAGGCAAGTGAACCGTCGAACACGCCATCAACGTACCACTTGAAACCGGCCGGCACTTCGTAAAGTTTCCGGCCCAGACTTGCCGCCACACGATCTATCATCTGCGTGCTCACTACGGTCTTGCCCACCGCAGCCTGCTTGCCCCACTGCGGGCGATTCTGAAACAGGTAATGAATCGCCACCGCAAGATAGTGATTCGCCGGGAGCAATCCCGCGCTGCGAGTGACAATTCCGTGGCGGTCGTGGTCGGCATCACACGCAAACGCCACATCAAAACGATCCTTTAATTCCACGACATGCCGCATGACGTACGGTGAAGACGGATCCATGCGAATTTGGCCGTCCCAATCCACGGTCATGAAAGGGAACGCCGGATCGACCTGCTCATTGACGATAGTGAGATCAAGCCCATAGCGTTCGGCAATCGCAGGCCAGTAATGAACACCGGCACCACCGAGCGGATCCACTGCCATGTGAATCTTCGCGTCACGAATCGCATCCATATCCAGCACCGTGCCGAGATCATTCACGTATGTATTAAGAAAGTCGTAGCGGTGGGTGGTACGGCAGCGCAAGGCCGACTCGTAAGGCTTTCTTTTTATGCCCTGCAAGCTGATGTTCAGATACGCATTCGCCCGCGCCTCAACCCAGCCCGTCACGCCGGTATCAGCGGGCCCGCCATTGGGGGTGTTGTACTTTAATCCGCCATGGTCGGGCGGGTTGTGCGAGGGCGTGATGATTATGCCGTCTGCAAAGCCTGCACTGCGGCCGCGGTTGTAGGTGAGAATGGCGTGGGACACCGCCGGGGTCGGCGTGTATTCATCGCACGAGGCAAGCATCACATCGACCTCGTTGGCCGCCAGCACTTCCAGCGCGTTGGCGCGGGCCGGCAACGACAACGCGTGCGTGTCCATGCCCAGAAACAGCGGGCCAGTGATGCCCTGCTGCCTGCGGTAATCACAAAGGGCCTGCGTAATCGCCAGAACATGCCATTGATTAAAACTGCGTTCAAACGCAGAACCGCGATGCCCCGATGTTCCGAACTTAACTATCTGTTTATAAACAGAAAAATCCGGAGCTCCCATGTAATAGGCTGAAACAAGCCGGGGCACGTCCAGCCAAATTGCGGGCGGTGGAAGCAGACCCGCGAGGGGACTTATTTTCACAGGCGCGCCGATTGCGTGACGCTTATGTTGCACGTGCAACGGCGCAATATTTTTATCGGCACTAACGTTTCATGACTACCGTGGTCACAAGGGCCGGCGTCCGCTGATGACTCTAAGCAAGATAACCACAATGGCAATCACCAGCAACACATGAATAAAGCCGCCGATAGTGTACGAAGTAACCATTCCCAGCAGCCATAAGATGAGCAAAACAACCGCGATGGTATAAAGCATGATAGTGGTCCTTTCGTGCCTTGCGTTAAATTGCCTGAAAGCTGAACCGTGAATGCCGCCGCCGGAAATTGCAGGGTTTACACCATTCCAAATCAACTTTGGGAATCACGGATCATGACTGCCATAGTCACACTCATGGTCCATAAACTCTGTGCGCCATCGCACATACCTCACGCCATCGCCGGCAGAATCCCGCCGACTTCGTTATCCCAATCCTGCGCGGCAGCGTAATCGGAGCGCTCAAATCGGCGGGCAGCCTCTTTCCAGTTCACCACCGGCCACCAGCCTTTCAAGTAGTCGCCACGCCGGCTTTCATACTTGAGATAGTAGGCGTGTTCCCACACATCGTTAAGCAAAACGGGAAAGTGCCCTTGCATCAGCGGATTGTCATGTCCTGTGGTGGTGGTTATCTTCAGGCCGCGACCCTCCTGCTGTTCCCGCACCAGCCATACCCACCCCGACCCAAACAACTTTTCGCCTGCCAGCGCAAACTGCATCATGAACTGATCCAGACTGCCGAAATCACGCTGGATTGCCTCAAGCAACAGACCCGATGGCGCGGCGCTTCCCGGCGCCGACATGGTTCGCCAATACAAACTGTGATTCACATGTCCTCCGGCGTTGTTATGCACGGCAGTACGCACTTTCTCCGGCACCTTGTTCAAATTGAGCAGCAGCCAGAGCGCCGTGCGTTCGTGCAATTCAGGCGATTTTTCCAATGCTGCATTCAGATTCATCACGTACGATGCATGATGCTTGTCGTGATGCAACTTCATCGTGCGCGCGTCGATATGCGGCTCGAGCGCAGCATAGCCATAATAGTCATGGTGCGTGTGCGCCCAACCAGACGCCTGCGCAGTGGTGAAGAACTCGCGGATCGAATCGGCAAGCGTGGGCTGGTTGTCCTTGACCGCCAGCACGTAGTCGGCACCCTGATCCTGAATGACTTGGGCAATA
>JAYVQD010000097.1:0-2619 GCA_043777275.1 Nitrosomonadales bacterium | reverse complement strand
AATGCCTTTGAGCAGCGCGAGCGGCGCGGACGCGGGCGGCGGCGGCAGTGATTCCAGTGGCAGCATGGCTAAGGTTGGTTGTAAGCGAAGGTGCCGACGACCGCGTCTCCCGCGGCTATCAGCATTCTACATTCTACAATGGGGTGGGCGTGAAATTATGGCACATGCGCGGCGCTTTCGGCGCCCAAACCGGAAAGCCATGTGAACGCAACGCACGTCAGCACAGCGTAGTTTCGCGAGGGCGGTAACAGAAGAATGGGGCTGGTACAATCAGGCGTGGTGCGATATACTGGACTTTTCCGCCGCATTGCAGTACTCAGCATTTTATACGCGCTGACTGTGAGCGGCAATGCGATGCGCGCCGGTGTTGCCTGAGCAGAGTCGAGATCATGGAGGCATTTTGTATGCCGTCTAAACGGTTACGCGAAACGGAGAAAATTGCCATAGCCATCGAACACGCAGCGCGCAACCTTGCGGTTTCCGCTGTCATCCGCTGCCCCCCTTTCGGGATCACCACCGCGGGCGCCGCGGGCGCCGGCACACGGGCGTTGCCGAAACGCGATGGACGAAAGACATGACGCGACGCTCGCGTGTCCTCTGCTGGTCGGTGGCAGCGGTGGCGGCTTTGCTCACTGCGGTTGTATTGATTTACGCAGCGAACCGAACGACCGCGCCGGCATCACCACTTGAAAAACTCGTGCTGGCCGTTCCCTTGCAACCCGCGGTCGCCAACGTGTGGTTTGCCCATGCCCAGGGATACTTTCGCGAGGAGGGCCTCGACGTCACCCTGCAACCGCATGCGACCGGTAAACAAGCGCTCGCCGCCACCGTGGAGGGGAAAGCGGACGTTGCCGTCGCCGCCGATACGCCGATTGTGTTTGCCTCGCTGCAACGGCAGCCCATCGCCATTCTCGCCACCATTTATCAATCCAGTCTCTACAACGCCGTCGCGGCGAGAAAAGACCGCGGCATTCGCGAGATTGCCGACCTCAAGGGCAAGCGCATTGGCGTCGCCTTCGGTACCAGCGCTGATTTGTTCCTGGATACCTTGCTGGCGACCCACGGCATGGTCCGCAACGACGTTGCCCGAGTCAATGTGGGTCCGGACGGCGTACTCGATGCGCTGGTCAAAGGGGAGGTCGATGCCGTATCCACCTGGATTCCACACACCAACCACATTCGCGCGAAGTTCGGCGACGCGGCGCTCATCTTCAACGATCAGGCGATTTATACCCTGACCTTCAACATGGTCAGCATGCGGGCAACCGCGCAGCAGCGTCCTGATACGGTGAAGCGCCTGTTAAAAGCGATGATCAAAAGCGAGGAGTTCATGAAATCGCATCCCCGTGAAGCACTAACGACCGCGGCCCGCGCCCTTGCCATGGAGCCGGCGCTGGTGATTGAAGTCATCAACCCCCAGGACTTCACCGTGAACCTGACACAATCGCTACTGGTCACACTGGAAGACCATGCGCGCTGGGCGATCAAGCATGAGTTGAGCGACGCAAAGCAGGTGCCGAATTACCTTGAATTCCTATTCCCCGACGGTCTCGCCGCGCTGAAGCCACGAGCGGTTACCGTTATCCGCTAACGCTAACGATTCACGCCACCATGCGTATCGCAACCATCCAGCGAATCACGCTCGGCACGTCGTTGGGCATCGTGCTACTGGTGGGGCTGATTGCAATTGCATCAGGACGGCGCGCTGACGCGCTGGTGCAGGAAAATCTCGTCCATGAACGCATCGTCGAGCTGGTTGTAAATTTGCGCTATTTGGCGTTGGAATATGTCACTTTCGGCGACGACAGGCGCAAGGCCCAGTGGTTGGCGGAGGACGCCCGCCTCGAACAGTCTTTGCAGAAAAAAGGGGGCGACCAGGAAAACCTGGGCCTACTCAACACCATCCGCGTCAACCACGAGGCGGCGCGCCGCGCCTTCCACCAGCTCGTGGCCGTTCAGGCAAAGCTCGCGGCGAAACGGGACAACCCGCTCGAACTGGAGGAGTTGCAAGACCGGCTGATAAGCCTGTTGAGCGCGAAGTCGCAGGACATGATCTCGGATACTTTCACCCTGAGCCAGAGCGGTTACCAACGCATCCTCACCGCCAACACGCTCGCTTCCGCGCTGACGATGATTTTTGTTATTGCCATGATCGGCGTCATCGCGGTGAATTCGCGTCTGGTCGCGCGTGGCGTGCTCAAGCCGTTGCGCCTTATCCAGGGCGGCGCGGAACAAGTCGGTCGCGGAGATTTCGATCACCGCATCGGATTTGGCAAGGATGATGAAATCGGCGACCTGGCGCGCGCGTTTAACGCGATGACGGTGCGTTTGCAGCACACGCGCGCGGCTGCGGACGAAGCCCGGAAAGCGGTGTACGCGCAGGCCAATTTGATGGCGGCCGTATTCAATAATATGCACGATGGGCTGAGCATCGTAGACGCGGACCTCAACATCGTGCGCGCAAACCCGGCCGCAAGACGGCTCATGGGGCTGGAGCCCGGTGACCCGCTGCCCGCGCGCTGGACGGACATCACCGGCCGCTATCGCGCCGACCGGGTCACGCCCATCAAACCGGATGAACTGCAACTCGGGCGGGTGCTGCGCGGCGAGCCGGTGACC
>JAYVQD010000096.1:0-2641 GCA_043777275.1 Nitrosomonadales bacterium | reverse complement strand
CCTTGTAATTCACGGTTTCGATTTTCACTTTCGCCAGCATGTTGAACAAATGGCTGGTGAGCGGCGTGCCCGCATTGGCCATGTTGATCTGTCCGGGCCGCGCACGAGCGAACTGGATAAGCTCGGCGGCATCCTTCACCGGCAACGACGGGTGAGCGACGATGGCCTGCGGCGAGCGCGAGATGCGCGTGATCGGCGTTATGTCGGTCAACACATCGTAGGGCAGCTTCGCCCACATCGCAGGCGCCTGCGGCAATTGCGTGGAGTTGATCAGCAGGGTGTGGCCGTCGGGCGGGCTCTTGGCGACGATATCGGTGCCGAGTATGGTGGCCGCGCCGGGGCGCGGGTCGATTATTACTTGTTGCTTCCAACGCTCGGTCAGCGCGGGTGCGATGACGCGGCCATTGGCATCGCTGCTGCCGCCCACCGCGAACGGCACGACGATGCGCACCATCTTGCCGGGAAATGGCTGTGCAATCCCCGCATGCACCCATGCAAGCAACGCCGCCCCGAACACCACCGTTGAAAACGCAGAACGCATCGCCGGCCTCCGCTGGTAATTCCAAATCTGCTTTTTGACCCAACGCCAATGTATCCCCGCCCCGGCACGTGGTCAATCGCCGCGCATCCGTCCGCTGCGCCACGCCGCTGAAAATTTCGCTGTGCGCAAGAATAGCGGCAGGCATAATCCGGGAGGAGATCAAATGCAGCCCAAAAACCCAACATTGGTTGCAGCATCCGTGTTGCTGTTGTCACTTGCGCCCGCGCACGCGCTGGCGCAAACATCTTCGTATCCGGTCAAACCCGTGCGCGTGATCTGCCCGTTCCCGGCAGGCGGTGGCCTGGACATTATTTTGCGCGCGATGGTGCAAAAGATGGGCGAGAACATGAAAGCCGGTTTCGTGATCGAAACACGCGCGGGCGCCAACGGCATGATCGGCATGGAAGTCGGCGCGAAGGCTGCTCCCGACGGCTATACGCTGCTCTCCGGCACCACCGGCACCGTGACCATCAATCCCAGCACGCAGCCGAAGATGCCGTTTGATGTGCTGCGCGATATCGCGCCCATCACCAACATGGGCGAAGCGCCGTTCCTGCTGGTGTCGCATCCCTCGCTCGCTGCACGCAACGCGCGCGAGCTGATCGCGCTGGCCAAGCAGCGCCCCGGTGAACTGAACTACGGCTCGCCCGGCGCGGGCGGCATCAACCATGTGGGCGCGCTGCTGTTCTCGCAAAGCGCCGGTGTGCAGATGACGCACGTGGCGTTCAAAGGGAGCCAGCCGATGCTGGTGGATATCATGGGCGGGCATGTGATGATGGCGTTTGATTCGCTGCAAGCCACGTTGCCGCACATACGTTCCGGCCGCTTGCGCGCACTCGCCATCGGCGCCGAAAAGCGCACCGCGCTGGCGCCGGAGATTCCCACCATGGGCGAATCGGGCGGGCCGGCGGGGTTTTTGCTGAGTTCATGGTACGGCTTTCTCGCGCCCGCCAACGTGCCCGCCGAGATCATCGCGAAACTCAACACCGAAGCCGTCAGAGCATTGACCAGCGCGGAGTTGCGCGAGCGCTTCGCCACCATCGGCGTGACACCGATTGCCGACACGCCAGAGCAATACGCCGCCACCATCCGCAATGACATCGCGCGCTGGGCGAAAGTGGTGCGCGCGGCCAATTTGCGTATTGAGTAAAAGTTGTTTAAAAACAGCTTCTTATGATTTTTCCTCGCTTTGATGCTTGATTGCAAGACCCCTGTACTTGTTCGCCCTGATCCCTTGAATCGCATCCGTTGCGAATATGTCAAAAATGACATATCGTGCCGATGATGCGTAAACTAGACAAGCCGCTGGTCTGGCTGCATGGAGAAGTCAAAACCCCGCCGCTTTCCACGGATGCGCGTATTGATGCCGGAGTGCTTTTGCGCCGCTTACAGCGTGGCGAAAACATTCCGTTGCCACATTCCCGCCCGATCCCTTCTATCGGTAAGGCGTGTCACGAATTGCGCATTCAGGATGAAACGAAAACCTGGCGCATTGTTTATTACATCGACATTGAGGCCATAGTCATTCTCGACTTGTTTTCCAAGACCACGCAACAAACGCCCAAGCGGGTTATTGACATCTGCAAGGCGCGGTTGCGCCGTTATCAGTCCATTTGAATTTGCGAGAGGAAAACTTATGAACAAAACAAGGCTCCAGAAACTTCAAGCGGCAGGCTGGAAAATTGGCAGCGCCAAAGATTTGCTGAAACTCAGTGACGAAGAAGTCATGCTGGTGGAACTCAAGCTATCGCTGACCAGCGCGCTCAAGCAGGCGAGAGCAAGGCGCCGCTTGTCGCAGATCGACCTTGCGCAGCGCATGGGGTCCAGCCAATCGCGCGTAGCTAAAATTGAAGCGGGCGACCCAGCGGTATCGCTGGATTTGATCGTGCGCGCTTTGTTCGCGGCAGGGGCCACGCAGCAAGATTTGCAGCGCGCGTTTTCGCCGAAAGAGGAAATTGCGGCATGACGCAGGTGCGCTCGTACACCTCGCTCGTGCTATAATGAAAGACCTGAACATCCCGCTAGAAATTTCAAGCAGTTTTTGAACGATCCTCGTATGTTCTGCCGCTCTTCACGAGCGCCCAGATAACGCGGATCAAG
>JAYVQD010000095.1:0-2644 GCA_043777275.1 Nitrosomonadales bacterium | reverse complement strand
CCGAGACAACAGCGCCCTGGCGCGCCAGCCAGCGTGTCATCGACAAGCCTGTGTCACCGAGTCCGAGCACCAGAACCTTCTTTCCTTTTACGTTCATTTCGATTCATTTACCGCAGCTTCAATGTGGATAGCCCCACCAGCACCAGCATCATGGTGATAATCCAGAAGCGCACGACAACCTGATTTTCTTTCCAGCCTTTCAGTTCGTAGTGATGATGCAGCGGCGCCATGCGAAACACGCGCTTGCCCGTCATCTTGAACGACGCGACCTGAATGATGACCGACAGGGTTTCCACCACGAACACGCCGCCCATGATAAACAACACGATTTCCTGACGCACGATCACGGCGATAGTGCCGAGCGCTGCGCCGAGTGCCAGCGCACCCACGTCGCCCATGAACACTTCCGCCGGGTACGCGTTGAACCACAGAAAAGCCAGGCCCGCCCCGGCGATGGCGGCGCAAATCACCATCAGTTCGCCCGCACCGGGAATGTGCGGAAACGCGAGGTATTTCGCGAACACTGCGTTACCCGCGACATAAGCAAAGATGCCGAGCGCGCTGCCGACCATCACCGTCGGCATGATGGCAAGGCCGTCCAGGCCGTCCGTCAGATTCACCGCGTTGCTGGTGCCGACGATCACGCAAGAAGTCATGGCGATAAATCCCACCACGCCCAGCGGATACGCCACCTCTTTGAAAAACGGCACGATAAACACGGTTTGCGCCGGCAGATTGGTGGAGAACGCAATGTAATACGCGGCGCTGATACCAATGACCGATTGCCAGAACAATTTGGCACGCGCCGACAATCCCTTGGGGTTGCGATGCACCACTTTGCGGTAATCATCGACCCAACCCACCGCGCCGAAACCGAGCGTCACTATCAGCACCACCCACACGAAGCGGTTTTCGAGGTCAGCCCACAACAACGTGGTGACGGCAATCGATACCAGGATCAACGCGCCGCCCATCGTCGGCGTGCCCGCCTTGATCAGATGCGTCTGCGGGCCGTCGTCACGCACCGACTGGCCGATTTTGTAGGCGGTCAACTTGCGGATCATCGCCGGGCCCACCACAAACGAAATCGCCAGCGCGGTCAAACACGCCAGCACCGCGCGCAAGGTGATGTAGTTGAACACGTTGAAGACGCGCATGTCTTTCGCGAGCCACTGCGCCAGTTCTAGCAGCATGTGCAACCTCCGTTCATGTTGTGCGCGTTCCCTTTTTTTCGGGTTCCACGGCGAACGCTTTCACCACGCGCTCCATTTGCATGAAGCGCGACCCTTTCACCAGCACCGTTACATCGGATGCGAGCACGTTTTCGACGCTCGCCAGCAACGTCTCGATACTCGAAAAATGCCGCGCGCCCGCGCCGAATGCGATCACGGTGTTCGCCGATAAATCGCCCAACGCCATCAGGTGTTCGATGCCCGCGGCGCGCGCGTACTCGCCGGTCTCGGCATGGCACGCGGCGGCGCGCTCACCCAGCTCGCCCATATCCCCCAGCACCAGCAGGCGTCGGCCCGGCACACGCGCCAACACATCAATCGCGGCGCGCATCGACTCCGGATTCGCGTTGTAGGTGTCGTCGATCAGCGTCGCACCCGCGTGCGCCGCTTTGCGTTGCAGGCGCCCTTTGACGCCGGCGTAGCGCGACACGCCCGATGCCATCGCGGCCAGCGGCACGCCCAACGTAAACGCTGTAGCGCACGCCGCCAGTGCGTTGCGCACGTTATGCAAACCCGGCGCGTTGAGCGTTGTGCTCACCATGCCCGCGGGCGTCGTCAGGTGTATGTCGCTGTCGAGCGCGCGTAACTCGTAACGCGCGCTGATCTCCGGTGGATGTTCCGGGTGATCGACGCCAAATCGTAAGTATTTGTTTTTATTCAATAATTTTATCCACGTCGCCGCGTGCGCATCATCCGCGTTGATGAGCGCAACACCGTTACTCGCAAGGCCCTCAAAGATTTCGCCTTTGGCGCGCGCGATGGCTTCCTCGCTGCCCAGGTGTTCGATATGCGCGCGGCCCGCGTTGTTAATCAGCGCCACATCCGGGCGCGCCAGCCGCGTCAGGCGGCTGATCTCACCGGCGTGATTCATGCCGAGCTCAATCACCGCGTAACGATGTTCGGCGCGCAAGGCCAGCAGCGTCAACGGCACGCCGATTTCGTTATTGAGATTGCCGCGCGTGGCCAGTACCGCATCTGTCGTGTGATCCGCCGCCTCGCGTAATATGGCGGCGAGGATTTCTTTCACTGTGGTTTTGCCGCTGCTGCCGGTCAGTGCGACCAGTGGCCCGGTGTAGCGGCTGCGCCACGCATACGCCAGTTGCGTCAACCCGGCGTGCGTGTTGTTCACCACAATCAGCGGCAACCCCGGCGGCAATGCGGTCGGGGCTTGTGCCACATAGGTCGCATCCACCATCGCCGCCACCGCGCCCGCGTCTCGCGCCGCGGCGAGATACTGGTGCGCGTCAAAATGTTTGCCGCGCAAGGCAATAAACAATTCGCCCGGCTTGACGTTGCGGCTGTCGGTACCCACCGAGGTAAACACCGGGTTCTCGCCGATGTGCTCGACGCCCAGCGCGAACGCCGCTTCGGATACGCGCATCATGCTGCCACCTTACCCATCACCGCACGCA
>JAYVQD010000094.1:0-10304 GCA_043777275.1 Nitrosomonadales bacterium | reverse complement strand
CAAGTTTTTCGTTCTCGTCCAGATTGATCAGACGCACGCCCTGCGTGGAGCGGCCCTGCTCGCGCACCTCGGACACTCGCGTGCGGATCAGCACGCCGCCGGTGGTGATGAGCATGATTTCGTCTTCTTTGCACACCAGTTGTGCGGCGAGCAGCTTGCCGTTGCGGTCGCTGCATTGAATCGCGATCATGCCCTGCGTGCCGCGGCCGTGGCGCGTGTACTCGGACATCGGCGTGCGTTTGCCGTAGCCGTTTTCAGTTGCGGTCAGCACCGAGAGCTTCTCGTCGGACAGTGCCAGCAACGAAATCACGTTCTGATTTTTCTGCAAGCGCATGCCACGCACGCCCGCTGCGTTGCGGCCCATCACGCGCACTTCGGATTCCTGGAAGCGCACGGCTTTGCCGGCGTCGGAGAACAACATGATGTCCTGCTTGCCGTCGGTTAACGCAACCCCTATCAGAAAATCGCCGTCATCCAGCGTGACCGCGATGATGCCCTTGTTCATCGGGCGCGAGAACGCCGACAGCGCGGTCTTTTTCACCGTGCCGTTCGAGGTCGCCATGAACACGAAATGATCGTCGTCGAATGCCGTCACCGACAGCACCGCAGTGATTTTTTCGTGCTCCATCAACGGCACCAGGTTGACAATAGGCTTGCCGCGCGAGCCACGGCTGCCTTGAGGAACCTCGTAGACTTTCAACCAGTAGACACGCCCGCGATTGGAAAAACACAAAATAAAATCGTGGGTATTGGCGATAAACAGCTTGTCGATAAAATCTTCTTCCTTCGTCGTGGTCGCCTGCTTGCCGCGGCCACCACGTTTTTGTGCACGGTAATCGGCCACCGGCTGCGACTTCATGTAACCGCTGTGCGACAGCGTCACCACCACGTCTTCACGCGCAATCAAATCTTCATTCGAGATATCGGAGGTTTTCACCACGATTTCGCTGAAGCGTTCGCCACCGTATTGCTTCTTGATTTCGGCCAGTTCGCTCGAAATAATTTTGGTCACGCGCACGGGTTTGGACAAAATATCGAGCAGATCGATGATCTTATCCATCGTCTCTTTGTACTCGGCAGTGATCTTGTCGGTTTCGAGTGCCGTCAGGTTCTGCAAGCGCATTTCGAGAATGCGCTGCGCCTGCACGTCAGATAATTTGTAGCCTTTTTTGTGCAGCCCGTATTCAGGCGAAATACCTTCCGGTCGTGACAATGCACCATCGCTACCGTCGGTACGCGCGAGCAAATCCTCCACCAGCTTCGAGCGCCAGAAGCGGCTCATCAACTCCACTTTGGCATCCGCCGGTGTGGGCGCGGCTTTGATCAGCGCGATCACCTCGTCGACGTTCGACAACGCCACCGCGAGACCTTCGAGTATGTGCCCGCGTTCGCGCGCCTTGCGTAGCTCGAACACCGTACGGCGCGTGACGACCTCGCGCCGATGGCGCAGGAAGGCATCCAGAATCTGCCTTAAATTCAATAACTTGGGCTGGCCATCCAGCAGCGCGACCATGTTCATGCCGAAGCTGTCCTGCATCTGCGTTTCTTTATACAGATTGTTCAGGACGATCTCCGGCACTTCGCCGCGCTTTAATTCGATCACCGCGCGCATGCCCGATTTATCCGACTCATCGCGAATGTCGGAAATACCTTCGATACGTTTCTCGCGCACCAACTCGCCGATTTTCATCAGCAGGTTGGCCTTGTTCACCTGATACGGCAGCTCATCGATGATGAGGGCGACGCGACCGCCCTTTTCAGTTTCTTCAAAGTGCGTGCGCGCGCGCATGATCACGCGGCCACGGCCCGTGCGATAGCCGTCTTTCACACCCTCGACACCGTAGATGATGCCGCGCGTGGGGAAATCCGGCGCCTTGACGATTTCGATCAGCGCTTCGATATCGGTATCCGGGTTTTTCAGCAGCAACTGGCAGGCGTCAAGCACATCCGACAGATTGTGCGGCGGAATATTGGTCGCCATACCCACCGCGATGCCCGACGAGCCGTTCACCAGCAGATTGGGCACCCGCGCCGGCAGTGTAACGGGCTCGTTTTCCTTGCCGTCATAGTTGGGCACGAAATCGACGGTTTCCATGTCGATATCTGCCAGCAACTCAGAGGTAATTTTCTCCAGCCGGCATTCGGTGTAACGATACGCCGCTGCGGAATCGCCATCGACCGAGCCGAAGTTGCCCTGGCCGTCGATCAACGGATAGCGCATCGAGAAATCCTGCGCCATGCGCACCAGCGCTTCATACGTCGCCGAGTCGCCGTGCGGGTGGTATTTACCCAGCACGTCACCGACCACGCGCGCGCATTTCACATAGGAACGGTTCCAAACCGTGTTGGATTCGTGCATCGCAAAAAGAATGCGTCGATGCACCGGCTTCAGGCCGTCACGCACATCAGGAAGCGCGCGTCCGACGATCACGCTCATGGCGTAATCCAGGTACGAACGGCGCATTTCTTCTTCGAGGCTTACCGGGATAGTTTCTTTAGCGAATTGATCCATTTACGGGGCTTTAGGGTGAAAAAGCGCCTGCGTACACGTGCTTTTGTGAAAGCATGGGTTGCGTTCAGGCTGCTAAATCGTCAGATTTTAGCACGTGATTGGCACCTTCAATGCCGCGTCGTATGTGGCGCCATGCTGCGAAGCGCGATTCAAATAGTCAAAAATTTACCCGGCCAAGCGCATCTGCGTCCATATGTTATAGTGCGCTCCGCCGTGGTGCCGTTGCGGCGCAACATAATGCTATCGCAAAACCAAACCTGAACCACAGGAGAGAAAAAATTGATTTCAAAACAGATGCTTATAGCGAACGTTGCGGTGCTTACCCTTGCCGGCTACGCCCATGCTCAACCGACCGGCACCTTCAAGAATCAGGGCTATCTACAGGATAATTCCGGGAATAGTGCTGTGGTGAGGTCAACGGGCTATGACGTCTGTGTGCGAACCAGCGACTGGACACCCGCTCGCGCCGTCGTGGAATGCGATCCGGATCTGGTACCGAAACCGGCAGCGCCGAAACCTGTCGCGGTCGCACCGGCACCGAAACCTGCGCCTGCGCCCGCGCCCAAACCCGCGCCCGCCAAGCCCGTCGTGCAGAAATTCACCCTCTCCGCTGACGCGCTGTTCGACTTTGACAAGGCTGTCATCAAACCCGACGGCACGAAAAAGCTCGACGAACTCGCCGCCGCTCTGCAAGGCTCGCAGTACGACACCATCGTCGCCACCGGGCATACCGATCGTTTGGGTACTGTCGATTACAACCAAAAACTGTCCGAGCGCCGCGCGGAAGCAGTGAAGAAATACCTCGCAGATAAAGGGCTGGATGCAGGCAAGATCAGCGCCGCGGGCAAAGGCAAGAGCCAGCCTGTAACCAAACTCGAGGGCTGCAAAGGTAAAGGCGGTCGCGCGTTGCATGCCTGCCTGCAACCCGATCGCCGCGTAGATATCGAGGTCAGCGGCAGCAAAACCATCCAGGCACCGGCGACCTCTGCGGCAAAGCTGGAAGCCAAACCTGCCACAAAATAGCGTGAATTTCAGAACAGTTGACCAATTACGCCACACCTGAGGGTGTAGTGTTCCTTTTTGGAGACAAAAGCTAGTGCTTTTAGTTCAAAAACCGTGGTATCATTTATAGGACGGTTTGCTATCGCATCACGAATGTGATATTTATTAGCCAATCGCAGAATTTCAGTAGCTCTTTTCGTAGTTTTCTAGTGGCTTAATAGTAGTGGTTAGGGAGACGGTTTTTAGGTTACCGAAGTGTCTCGGCGCCCTAATTTCTCATCGTAAAATAGGAGGATCAAAAACATGCATTCCGCAATCAAGATCACATTGGCGGGCGTCGCCTTGGCAACTATAGCCGGCTGCTCTGGGCTGGGTAGTACCCCCGATGCCAAAAATCAAGGGTATTTGCTCGACCAAAATGGTCAAGTCGTAAAAGCGCTCGGATACGACAGCTGCATACGCACCAGCGACTGGACACCGGCACGCGCCATAGTTGAAGGCTGCGACGGCTACGTGAAGCCGGTACCGAAACCAGCGCCAGCGCCGGCACCAGCACCGAAACCGGAAGCGAAACCGGAAGCCAAGCCCGTACCGGCCAAGAAACCCGAGCCGATCAATATCACCGAGAAGATCGAGCTGCAGAATATTCCGTTCGATAAAGCCGTGCTTACCGATGACAACCAGAAAGAACTCAAAGCAATGCTGGATGATCTGCGCACAGCCAACAAAGCGCGTTCCGCTGTCGCCTTTGGCGCAGTGGTCGTAACCGGTCACACCGATCGTCTGGGCACCCTGCCTTACAACATGAAGCTCTCCGAGCGTCGTGCGGTAGTGGCCAAGGATCATCTGGTCAACGTCGAGAAAGTCGATCCGAAACTGATCTTCTGGGAAGGCAAAGGCCCGAAACAGCCGATCCCCGTGACCAAGTTCTGCGACAACAAGATGAACCGCAAGCAGCTCATCGAGTGTCTGGGTCCGAATCGCCGCGTTACGGTTGAAGTGGTTGGCACCGCAATGCCGACGCCGAAGCCTGAGGCAAAACCAGAAGCCAAGCCGGAAGCCAAGCCGGAAGCGAAACCGAAGCCCTAAGTTTCGACAGTAAGAAATCAAAGCCCTGCTTCGGCAGGGCTTTTTTTTGCCCGCAGTTCTGTTCGCCGTTCTACACTCACACCATGTCACCAAGCGCAGACACCCTCATCACCGCACGCTGGATCGTGCCTGTCGTACCGCAAAACGCAAAACTGGAGCATCACGCCCTGGTGATTGCGCAAGGCGCGATTATTGATCTGCTGCCCGCTTCCGCCGCACTGGAGCGCTACCCGGCGACCAGAGTTATCGATCTACCCAACCACGTCGTCATACCCGGCCTAATCAATCTGCATACCCATGCTGCGATGACACTGATGCGCGGCCTCGCCGACGATCTGCCGTTGATGCCGTGGCTGCGCGATCACGTGTGGCCCGCAGAATCAAAAGTTGTCAGCGCCGAATATGTTCGCGATGGCACGCTGCTCGCCTGCGCGGAAATGTTGCGCGGCGGCATCACCTGCTTCAACGATATGTATTTTTTCCCGGAAGCTGCGGCACAAGCGGCGCTGCAAGCGCGACTGCGTGCGGCCATAGGCATCATCGCGCTGGAGTTTCCTTCCGCTTACGCCGCCGATGCCAGCGACTACCTGAGCAAGGGTATTGCACTGCGTGACACGCTGCGCGACGAAAGCCTGCTGTCGTTCTGTCTTGCGCCCCATGCGCCTTACACCGTTAGCGACGCCACCTTCGAGCGTATCGCCGTCTACGCCGCTGAACTCGACCTGCCAATCCATACCCATCTGCACGAAACGCAAGATGAAATCCGCGACAGCCTCGCCGCCCATGGCGTGCGCCCGCTGCAACGCCTGAAAAATCTCGGATTGCTCGGCCCGAATCTGATTGCCGTGCATGCGGTTCACCTCACCCCCGAAGAAATCGCGCTGCTCGCTGAATACGGCTGTCACGTCGCGCATTGCCCCACGTCCAATCTAAAGCTCGCCAGTGGCCTAGCATCGATCCCTGCGTTGTCGCAAGCCGGTGTGAACGTCGGCTTGGGCACGGACAGCGCCGCCAGCAATAACCGGCTTGACCTGTTTTCCGAGCTGCGGCTGGCCGCGCTGCTAGGCAAACACGGCGCCCGTGATGCGGCGGCATTCCCTGCACATCAGGCATTGGAAATGGCAACCCTCAACGCCGCGCGCGCGCTCGGCCTCGATACAAAAATCGGCTCGCTCGAAATCGGCAAGCGCGCCGACATTACCGCCGTCAATCTTGGCGCACTGGAATTGTCGCCTTGTTATGATCCGCTCTCGCATCTGGCTTACGCGGCAGGCCGCGAAAATGTGAGCCATGTGTGGGTAGATGGAGCATTGCTGGTTGAAGACGGCACGCTGCTTCATATCGACACCTCAGAAATCATGGCGCGCGCGGGCTACTGGCGCGACAAAATCATAGCGAGCAGGCAATGACCAACGCCGACCCATTGGAGCTTGAAAAATTCAGCGAGCTGGCCCATCGCTGGTGGGATCCCCAGAGCGAATTCAAGCCGCTGCACGACATCAATCCACTGCGACTGGATTACATCGACAGCATCGAAAAACTTCAACAAAAACAAATACTTGACGTAGGTTGCGGCGGCGGAATACTGGCCGAAAGCATGGCCGCGCGCGGCGCAATCGTTACCGGGATCGATCTCGCGGAAAAACCGCTCAAGGTCGCTGAACTGCATTTGATCGAATCCGGTCGGCAAGTCGATTACCGCAAGATTTCCGCAGAAGACCTTGCCGCCGAACGCCCTGCCTCGTTTGACGCGGTGACCTGCATGGAGTTACTCGAACATGTTCCAGACCCCGCGTCCACCATCGCGGCGTGCGCCGCGTTGGTAAAGCCTGGCGGCCATGTGTTTTTTTCAACCATCAACCGCAATCCAAAAGCGTACTTGTTCGCCATCATCGGCGCGGAATACGTGTTACGGATGCTGCCGCGTGGCACCCACGACTATGCGCGCTTCATCAAACCCTCCGAACTCTCCGCCATGTGCCGCCGCGCGCAACTCACCGTCGGCGGCTTGACCGGCATGACCTACAACCCTTTCACGCAACGTTACGCGCTCGAAGCGGACGCCAGCGTCAATTACATTCTGCACACCACAAGATGACCATAGTAACGAAGGCCGTATTGTTTGATCTCGATGGCACTTTCGCCGACACCGCTCCTGACTTAGGTTATGCCGTAAACCAGATGCGCATCGCGCGCGGCCTGGCACCCGTGCCGGACGAAAAAACGCGCCCCGTCACCTCGTCCGGCGCGCGCGGCCTGCTCGGCGTGGGCTTCGGCATCACGCCCGATCATGCCGACTATCCGGCGATGCGCGACGAGTTTTTAAGTATCTACGAAGCCAATCTGTGCCGCGAAACCCGCCTGTTTGACGGCATGGCCGAATTGATTGACGCGCTGGAGTCACGCTCCCTGATCTGGGGCATTGTTACCAACAAGGCCGAGCGCTTCGCCCTGCCGCTGATGAAGCTGCTGGGCTACGACGCGCGCGCCGCGTGTGTCATCGGTGGTGACACCACGGGAAAGCTAAAACCGCATCCAGCGCCCTTATACGCGGCGGCAAGTGCCATCCAAATAGCGCCAGAACACTGCCTCTATGTCGGCGACGACGAGCGCGACGTGCAAGCCGGCCGCGCTGCCCGCATGAAAACCATCGCCGTGCGTTACGGCTACCTGAATGGCAGCGATCCAACCTCATGGGGTGCCGATGCGGTGGTCGAAACTCCGCTGGACATATTGCCGCTGCTACCCTCGGCACCGGCGTTTTAGCGGTTCCGCTGCCCGCCAAAAAATTACGTCCAGAATGCTGAAGCAGCCATTTAGGGCGTATTTTTCGTAACTATCTGTTTTATTAGTATATTTTTAATATTCGTCTAATGCATAATTCTGCGGTCCGACACAATTCTTGCTGACCATATGAGTAGAAATACATACTCATGTGTGCGAGTATTCCCAGATGAAGTACCCATTCATTTTAGTTGCGTTGGCATTGGCTTGCGATGTCGCTTTTGCCGCAGAAACGTCAGGCAAACCCGCGACACCGAAAGCGCCCGTTTCCTCTGCGTCCACTGTGCAATCGCCAAGCGCCACAGCCGTAACGTCCACCGGGCGCGGGCAGGCCGGGTATGTCCACTATTTCGTGATAACCCACTCGGATAAAAGCCTTGAATACCATGTAGGGATTGAGCTCGAAGATCAACGCATCGCGTGGTCATTTCCAAATGCGGGCGTCATCGTTTCGGAATTCGTAAAGAACGGCACAATCAACGCTAACGGAAAAGATTTCAAGATAGAACACCTGCACGGTATCCGGCCCTTCGCCAACGAGGCTCAAATTCGCGCGCTGCAAAAGGCACTGCCGCAACGCGTCGCGCAATGGGTGAATAACAAAACGCCCTATTGCCTGTTCCGTCAACCTGGAGAACCCTTTTGTCTTAGCTGCGGTGATTTCGCGGTGCGCATCCTGTATCCGGGCACTAATCCGTTCGTTCCAGCGTTACCGCGAGATTTCCGTGCGCCAGGCACCGCCTCCACAACCGACGACCTGCTTCTATATCTCGTAGGTGTACACAACCTCCCGGACAAGCACGCAAAACTGGCGAAACTAGCCACGTTGGACCTGCCAGCCAGTATGCGCGACGACATCATTACGATGATCGAAGGTAGTGAGCCAGCAGACGCCTTGGACACCGCCATAGCAGCGACACCCTCACCGGCACTTCCAGTGGCTAAAGCCTCACCCGCGGCCCCACAAGCGAAGCCGGCTGGAACCAAAATCGCCAGCCGGCGTCCGCAAAACCAGAAGCTATAGTTCGACCCCTGCAGGTAGAGCTATTGAATGCGCTGTTGCCAACCTCCGCATTAACGCGTCGTGCTGTTGCGCCCCGGCGACGCCGGTGATGAATTTTTTAATTGAAATCGTCGTGCCGGAGGCGTTCCTGCATTGAAATGCATCGGCACGAGCACAGGAACCGTAACGTCGTTGCATACTTTGTGTATTCGATAGGCCTCTACCGGCGGGCTCCCTTTAAATTCGCAGGTAACTTCCACACAGGTAATACGCTTAAGCCAGGAACAAACTTTCACTTCAGAACCATCGGCATTTTCTAATGTGGTTAAGAATGGCGAATCCGATGCCAAACGTCTATTCGCTCCATTTTCCGCATGCACATCGAGCAGAACCGTATAAAAACTGCCGTTCAATTCCAAAAGGATTAGCGCGTTCTCCATAAATAGCGAAAGGGATGTTGTGTAACTGAAGCCACCCAATAGATCGGTAATAACCTGAAATTTCCCCAGTTCTTCTAGCGAATATTCTCGCAAGCGTTTCCCGAATAAATAACGAATTTTATCGGCTTCGAGGCTTGCAGCTGTTTGGTGCCAAAAGGGTGTCCTTCGGTCTTCTATGGATATCGCGACGGATTGCGCTTTCTTGCCGCGTCGTTCTCGTCCTTCCAGGTGCATTGAATCGTATCGTGGCGCGTAATAATCCAATATAGCCTGTCCTTGGCCTGCGCCAATATCCAGCCATCGATCTGTTGGACCAAGATTTGCCAATGAGCGATCGAACTCAGATGACAGAATAAATGTATAAGCTAAAAGCGATCTGTCGACAACATAACCCTCAGGAACTTTTTCTCCTCGACTCTGGTAGATGTCTTCTTGTTTTGAAACTTCATCGCTAATTGAGGAACTACCGGAAAGTTGGGAATGGGATGATTCCAGCAACAGGATTTGTAAAACAAGCAGGACAAATATGCGTATACCGGTATTTTCCAGAGCCATCATCAATTTGGGCGCACCGTACTGTGTTGAAATAGGTGGCGTGCCTCCTCCAAAATCCATACGTAAAGTATGGCACATCAAACGTCGGGGGTACGCATTAAAGAAGGATAGCGCTGTTCCGTCGTACAAGCTAGAGGCGGCTAGCGAGGCGATCAGCCCGGCCCAATCCTCACGCTTTAGTAGGCACCGCATGTCGCCCAGCCAACAAAGGGCACTCGATCTGCCTTCAACACAGCGCGAAGACCTCAAAGCCATGATCGTGAATCCGCCGACCAATAGCGTAGCGGGAAATACACCTTAAACGCCTGCGGCATCCGAAAAATCAGCCCCGCCAATAAACGCCAAGCTGGATCACGGCTCGACGGCAGCTACCCCGAGAACTATCGCTCCCTGGTTATTACCGCGCCTCTGGGTATTGGATCCTGCGGGAACCGCCCCATATGCGATAATGTCCATGTAGCAAAAGAATCCGGGGGCGACCTGGCTTCGACGTGGGTTACAAAGCAGCACAGGGCATGCCAAGGTCCAGTTACCTTGTAAATCCGCTGGAAATTTTATACACGCCAACGACGAGCGTTATTCTCTAGCCGCCTAATACCGGCTAGACGCTGCACTGATCTGCTGATGGGTCAGGCCGGGTAAGTAAACGCAAGTTTGCCGCTCGGTGCAGTGTCATTTACATCAGCCTCTCTGCGCGGTATGGCCGCTTTGCCGCGTGGATCCGTCGAAGCGGCTGGCTAAGCGCCAGCCTGCCGGTTGGCGGGCGCGAGGCGAGACCCAAATAACCAGGCTAAGCATGTAGTCCTGACTGTGGAGGACTTGCGGACGCGGGTTCGATTCCCGCCGCCTCCACCATTTCAGCAAACAAAAAAGCCACCCTCGCGGTGGCGTTTTTGTTGGGTGCGGCGGCGGGAATCGA
>JAYVQD010000093.1:0-2650 GCA_043777275.1 Nitrosomonadales bacterium | reverse complement strand
AATGGGTGGCCTATGCCAAGGGGCGTCCCGGCCAACTGTTGTACGCGTCGGGGGGTAACTGGGGCTCGTCGCACCTGTGCATGGAATCGCTCAACGCGATGACCGGCATCAATCTCACGCATGTACCTTACGCGAATACCGGCGCGGCGTTTACCGATTTGATCGGCGGCAACATCCACGTCTACTGCCCGGCGGTGCCGGGCCTCGCGCCGTATACGCAATCGGGCAAAGTACGAGCGCTCGGCGTCACCTATCGCACACCGACCAAGCTGATGCCGGGCGTGCCGCCGGTTTCCGAAACGGTTCCGGGGTTTGAACTGTACGGCTGGTACGGCATGAACGTGCCGCTGAAAACACCACCAGCGGTCATCAACCAAATCAACGCTGAATTAGTCAAAGCGCTCAAGGATCCGCAATTGCAGGAACGCATGTATGTGGTCGGCGCCGAAGCTGTGGGTTCCACGCCGGCTGAGTTCACCACGTTTCTCAAGAAAAATACCGATCACTGGACCAAGGTGCTGCGCGACAGCGGTGCGAAATTCGGCGAACAAAAGTAGCGTTCGTATCCATTCAACAAATACTCAATAAAATCAAATACTTACAGAAACACTTAATCTACCCGCAACCCAATCTGCGCCACTAGTTTTTGCGTGGCGTCGTAATCGGCATTCAGCATTGCTGCGAAATGTTCGGGGCTTTTGCCGACGGGTTCTGCGCCGATGGTGGTGATGCGTTGCTTCACCTCCGGCGCCGATAGCGCATCGGCCACCGCTTGGTTCACGCGCACGATGATGCTGCGCGGCGTACCTGCCGGCGTCAGCAAACCGATCCACGTCATGTGCTGATAGCCGGGAAATCCGGATTCGGCCACACTCGGCACCTCGGGCAAAATCGGCCAGCGCTTTTCAGACGTAATCGCAAGCGCGCGCAAGGCGCCGGATTGCAAATGCTGGCTCATGCCGGGCAGCGCGGACATCGCCAACGGCGCCTGCCCCGCAATCAAATCCATAGTCGCCGGGCCGCCGCCTTTGTAGGGCACAGCGGGGATATCCAGTTTCGCCACGGCCTTGAACGCCTCCATCGCCACATGCGTGGGCTGGCCGTTGCCGCCGTGGGCATAAACAATTTTGCCCGGCGCGGCGCGTATCGCGGCTATCAATTCCTTGAGCGTGCGGTGCGCGCTTTGCGCATTGACCACGATCACCGATGGCGCTTCGGTCATCTGCACCACGGGCACAAAATCCTTGCGCGGGTCATAGCCGGGGTTCTTGTAGATAAAAGAATTCAGGTTGTGATTGGTGGTGGTTTCCAGCAGCGTGTAGCCATCGTTCAGACCGCGCGCCACGTATTCGCTGGCGATGTTGCCGCCGGCGCCCGGACGATTTTCCACGATCACCGTTTGGCCCCAGGTGCGCGACACACGTTCGGCGACAATGCGCCCCACCACATCGAGTCCACCGCCCGCCGCCGTCACCACCACAAAGCGCACCGGCTTCGCCGGATAACTTGCTGCGCCCTGCGCTAACGCGACCACCGGCATCCATCCGCATGTCGCGAACAACAGGCTGCAACCCGCTACTGTGCTTTGAGCTTTTATCATTCGTACGATGCTCCGTGAGTCGATCCATCGGTTGACCTGAAATATACACTGACTGTGTCGTGACTAAAGTCACGGATCATGACAAAGCCCCCACCACTACCGGGTTTCCGCGGCAAAAATTACGGAAAACCCCTATAGAACAAGATGTCGAAATATCATTTAATACACGCATGAAAAACGGCGTCGAAAGGACGTGGCGTGACTAGTTCCGGCTTTTCCCGTTTGCGTGTGTGGCACAAGCTGCTGATCATCGGCCTGATTGCGCTGCCTCTGTGCGCAGTGCCCACTGCCCTTTATGTGCGCGGCGCCAGCAAGGAAATCCGCGCCGCACAGACAGAAATCCAGGGCTTGGCGTTGGCCACGACGCTGGTGCAGTTGTTACGTCCCATCCAATCGCACCGCGGTCTTGCCGCGGCCGTATTGAGCGGCAATCAGGCGCTTGCCAACGACCGCCTTGCCAAACAAAAAGAAGTGGACGCCGCCTTTGCAGCAGCCCGCGCCGCCATCGCCACGAGCGGCACCGCCACGGTGAATGACGGGCTCGACAAGGTTGAAACGCAATGGAGAGCGCTCACCGATACACTGAAAGACCAGGCCTTCCCTATCGAAGACAGCTACACCCGTCACACCCAGTTGTTGGCCTCGGCCATGAATCTGCTGGAGTCCGGCGTTGATTATTTTGGTCTGGGGCTGGATCCCGATTCACAATCGTCAGCGCTGATCACAGCGGCCTTCGACAATCTGCCGCGGCTCACCGGCTCGATAGAACGCCTGCGCGCCACCGGCACCGCCATCCTCGGCATCAAACAGGCGACCACCGAAGAACGCGTGAACATCGCCACCCTGCTGGAGCGCACGCGCGATGATCTTGCACACAGCCGCGCGCTGATCCAAAAAGTAACCGCCATGGACAAAAATGCCGGCGCTGCGCTTGAAACGGCGTCGCTGGCCGCCGTCGCCGAGACACAAAAGCTCATCAGCGTCACCGATCTGGAGTTCATGCGCATCGAAGTGCTGCGTTATGATGCAGCGGCCTACTTCAAACTCGCC
>JAYVQD010000092.1:0-10412 GCA_043777275.1 Nitrosomonadales bacterium | reverse complement strand
TAGCGAACTCTTTCTGGTCAACGATAAGCACCCCCGCGGGCTGTGCCTGGAATCCGTGAGCAAAAGCATCGGCGACGACACCGACATGGGCGCCGCGCTGACGATCTGGCACGACGTCACAGCCGCCCGGCAGGTGGAGCAAACGCTGCGCGAAAGCGAGGCACTCAAGCGCGCGGTCATCGAAAACGCGATGGACTGCATCATCTCCATTGACCGAGGGGGCAGAATTATTGATTTTAACCCCGCCGCCGAACACACCTTTGGCTACCGGCGCGAGGACGTTCTCGGTCGGGAGCTGGCGGAAACCATCTTTCCGCCGCACCTGCGCGAGGCCCATCACAGGGGGCTGGCGCACTATCTGAAAACAGGCGAAGGTTCGGTGCTGGGCAAGCGCGTCGAGCTGGACGCGATGCGGGCGGACGGGTCAGAATTTCCCGTCGAACTCGGCATCACGGCTATGCAGATCGGCGAACAATCCTTATTTACCGCACATCTGCGCGACATCACCGAGCGCCAGCGCGCCTCGTACGAAATCAGGCAACTGAACGAAACGCTCGGGCTGCGCGCCGCCCAACTCGAATCCGCCAATCAAGAGCTGGAGAGCTTTTGTTATTCGGTATCGCACGACCTGCGCGCGCCGTTGCGCGCGATCGACGGCTTCTCGCGCATGCTCGTTGAACAATACAGCCCGCAAGCGAGCCCCGAGGCGCTGCGCTATCTGGCAAGGGTGCGCGCCAACGCGCAGCAGATGGGGACGCTGATCGACGATCTGCTCGCGTTTTCACGCCTGGGCCGGCAGCAGATGGCGCCGCAGTCCATCAACACCACCGATCTGGTGCAACAATGCGTTAGCGTCCTGCGGGCGGGGGGCGACGGCGAAGCTGTTTCGTTCACCGTGGGCCAACTTCCCGCCTGCGAGGGCGACCCGGGCCTGATTAGGGAGGTGTGGATGAACCTGCTGTCGAACGCGTTCAAGTTCAGCAGCAAGTGTGCGGCGCCACAGGTCGAGGCCGGCACCGTCGCCAGCGAGGTGGCCGGCGGCAACCCGGTATACTTCGTGCGTGACAACGGCGCGGGTTTCGATATGCGTTACGCAGACAAGCTGTTCGGCGTGTTCCAGCGCCTGCACGCGGTCACGGAGTTCCCCGGCACCGGCGTCGGGCTGGCGCTGGCGCAGCGCATCGTGCAGCGCCACGGCGGGCGTATCTGGGCCGAGGCCCAACCCGGCTACGGCGCCACTTTTTTCTTCACCCTTGGAGAACATCATGTTCAACGCTGATCTGCCGATAGAAATTCTGCTGGTCGAAGACAACCCCGACGACGAGGAACTGACGCTGCGGGCGCTGCGCGAGAACCGGCTTGCCAATCCCATACACGTGGTGCGCGACGGCGAGGAAGCGCTCGAATTCCTTTCCTGCACGGGCCGTTACGCGGCGCTTGAACCGGCCAAATGGTCGCTCAAGGTCATCCTGCTTGACCTCAAGCTGCCGAAGGTCAGTGGCATTGAGGTGTTGAGGCACATCAAGAGCGACAAGCGGCTGCGCCGGGTGCCCGTGGTCGTGATGACTTCCTCGCGCGAGGAGCGCGACGTGGTGGAGACCTACGATCTCGGTGTCAACAGTTACATCGTCAAACCGGTGACGTTCGAGCAGTTCAGCGAATCGGTGCGCCAGGTGGGCATGTACTGGCTGCTGCTCAATCAGCCGCCGGTGCCGGCGCGCACGGATACCTAACGTTTCAACGGAATTCCCCATGGCCACACCCCTTAATCTTCTGCTGGTCGAGGATAATACCGACGACGCAGAAATCATGCTTGCGCAGTTGCGCACTGCGGGTTTTGAGGTGCAGGCGCGCGTGGTCGCGACCGAAACCAATTTCCTCGCCGCACTCACGCCCGAACCGGACGTGATCCTGTGCGATTACCGGCTGCCGGGATTCAGCGGCGCGCATGCGCTCGAACTGCTCAAGGCGCGTGGACTCGACATCCCCTTCATACTGGTCTCCGGCACCATCGGCGAAGAGTTGGCCACCCAGTTCATGCGCGACGGCGTGGCGGACTATCTGCTCAAGGACCGGCTGGCGCGCCTGGGGTCGGCGGTAGCGGCCGTGCTCGAGCAAAAACGCTCGCGTGTCCGTGAAATTCTGGCGCGGGTGGAAAATCAGGCGCTGGCGGAGATCGTCCGCTCGTCCGATGACGCAATCATCGGGGTCACGCTGCAAGGCACGATCGCCAGTTGGAACCACGGCGCGCAACGCATGCTCGGCTACACCGCGGCCGAAATCGTGGGTAATGATGTTTCCATGATCGTTCCTGCGGCCTTGCGCGATCAAGCGCGCTCGAACTTCGAGCAGTCGTGCCGCGATCACCGCGCACCCCACTTTGAAACGACCCGGCTGCACCAGGATGGAACGGAAATTCACGTATCCCTCTCGACATCGCCGATCAGGGATGCAGAGGGCAAGATCGTCGGTGTCGCCAAGGTCATGCGCAACATCAGCGCACTGAAATCCGCGATGGACGAATTGAATCGCAAGACCCTGCTGTCGCAGATGCTCTCGGCGGCGGCGGAGAAAGTGAACACCGCCACCAGCGCGGCGGCGGCGCTCGGCGCATGCCTGGCGCTGTTATGCCGGCACGGCGATTGGACCATCGGCCATGTCGTTACCTTCAGAATGAACGATACCAACATGCTGCCGTTGCATTCGATTTGGGAGGTGGCGGAGCCCGCGCGCTTTAAAAACTTTATGCTTGAAGCCGAGCAATTTGACTATGCCAAGGGGAGCGGCCAATTCATCGCAAAAGTAATTTCCACGCAGCAGCCCATTTGGATACCAGACATCAACCACATTACGTTGAGTCGCACCGCGATGCTTAAGCCGCTCGGCATCCGCTGCGCATTCGCGATGCCGGTGGTGGTGGGCGGGAAGGTCGCGGCGTTGATGGAACTGTTCGCCGGGCAGGCGCGCGCGCCGGACGCGCTGCTGCTCGAAGCGATTCCGAACCTGGCGGCGCAGTTGGCGCGGGTCATCGAACGCGAAAATGCCCAGGCGAGCGACATGCGACTGGCGGCGATTGTCGAAACGTCTCAGGACGGACTGGTGATCGCATCGCCGGACGGAACGATCCTGACCTGGAATACGGGCGCGGAAAAAATATTCGGCTATGCGCGCGACGAGATTGTCGGTCGCAATTGCCGCTTGCTGCTACCCAATGACCGGCTGCAGGAGGTGCTGCGGCAAAGGCAAGGTCTTTTGGCGGACGGCTTTCTTGAACCTTTTGAAACCGAGCGCCTGACCAAACACCAGCACAGGGTTGCGGTGTCGGTGAGCGCATCGGCGGTTAAAAGCGACACCGGTGCTATTACCGGGTTTGCCACCACCTACCGCAACATTTCCCAGCGCAAACAGCAGGAACAGAAGATCGAGAAGCTGTCACGTATGCGCGCGATATCGAGTGCGGTCAACGCCGCCATTGTGCGTTTGCAGAGCCGGCAGGAATTGCTGCAAGAAGTTTGCCGCATCGCGGTGGAGCAGGGGAGTTTCGGCGTGGCCTGGATCGGCTCATTCGATCCGGCTGCCGAGGAGATCACGCCAGTTGCCTGGGTCGGCATCGACGCCGAGCATTTGCATCTCATCAAGACCACCACACGGACAGGCATTCCACAGGGATATGGCCATGTCGGCCGCGCCATACGCGAGCGCAAGCCGGTGTTCAACAACAATCTGGGGCCGGGCGTGGGCGGCGCGCGCGCGCAGGAAATGCGGCGGTGTGGCTATCACTCGGCAGGTGCGCTGCCCTTGTTCACGGCGCAGGCAGTAGCAGGGGTACTCGTGCTCTATGCGCATGAAGCCAATTTCTTTAGTGATGAAGAAATCCTGCTGCTGCAGGAAATCGCGAGCAATGTCTCGTTCGCCATCGATTACATCGCCAAGCAACAAAAGCTCGACAAGCTGGCGCGCATGCGCACGGTATCGAGCGAGATCAATGCGTTGATTGTGCATACCCGCGAACGGCAGCAACTGTTCGATGAAACCTGCCGCATCGCGGTAGAGCACGGCGGCTTCGGCATGGCCTGGGTCGGCGTGCTGGACCCGCGCACCCTTGAGATCAGTCCTGCGGCGTGGGCCGGGGCCGACGCCGCAGCGTTGGTGACAACCAACCGCAACAACGCGCGCGCCGACTCGCCGCTGGGGCAGAGCATAGTCGGTCGCGCGGTCAGGACAAAACGCGTGGAATTCAGCAATGATATCGCCGCTGAAACCAGTCAGGGAGGCGCGCGTCGCGTGGAAGCGCTACGACGCGGCTATCGCTCGGTGATTTCGCTGCCGCTGGTGGTCGAGGACACGGCAGTGGGGGCGCTGTCGCTGTTCGCTAGCGAACCTGATTTCTTCGACAACGAAGAAGTCGGGGTGTTGACCGAGTTGTCCGCCAATGTCGCGTTCGCGCTGGAGTTGATACAGAAGGATGAGGCGCTGGCAAGAAATAACGCGTTGACGCGCTTGAATGCCGCAGTCGCTGCGGCGGCGAACGAAGCGATCAATCCGGAGGCGGCGCTGCAGTCCGCTCTCCATCTGATTGCTGAACACGGCGCTTGGCTGCTGGGGCATCTGTTTATCTTTACGCCTGATACGGTCAACCATTACCACATCTCGGTTTCGATGTGGCACGTTGGAGATCGCGCGCGTTTTTCGGCGTTCATCGCGGCAAGCGATCGTGCGAACTATAAGGTAGGCAAGCGGCTGGTGGGCAAGGCAATTGCTGAAAAATTGCCGGTCTGGCTCGAAGACATCGCGGTGGTTGACGCCGGCCGCCGTTTCAGCATCGCCGTTGCCGCAGGGCTGCGCTGTGCGTTCGCGATTCCCGTGGTAGTGCAAAACGAGGTGGTGGCAATCCTCGAGTTTTATGCCGAAGGCACGCGCCCGCCCGATCGGCTGCTGCTCGATAACATCGCGAATATTGCGGCGCAACTGGCGCGCGTCATCGAGCGCGCCCGCAGCAGCGAGGTTCACAGCCGGCTCGCGGGCATTGTCGAGTCTTCGCAGGACGCGATCATAAGTTCCACACCCGATGCGACGATACTGACATGGAATGCCGGCGCCGAAAAAATGCTGGGCTACACGAGCGCGGAAGCGGTCGGCATGAATCTCAGCATGCTGGTGCCCAATGACCGGGTTCTCGAAATAGAGACGCGCAGGCAGCATAGATTATCCAGCGGCATATTTGAGACTTACGAAACCGAGCGCCTGACCAAGGACCAGCGCAGGGTCGCGGTGTCGGTGAACCCGTCACCGATGAAAGACGGGATGGGTAATGTGACAGGCTATGCCGCGATCTACCGCGACATCACCGAGCGCGAGGCGGCGGCGGAGCACTTGCGCCGCCTCTACGAGGACCTGGAAAAAAAAGTGGTCGCCCGCACCGTCGATCTGGAGCGTACCCGGAACGAGGCCGAAGAGGCCAACCGCGCCAAATCCATGTTCCTCGCCACCATGAGCCACGAGATCCGCACGCCGATGAACGGTGTGATCGGCATGATCGACGTGCTGCATCAGACCAGCTTAAGAGGCGATCAGGTGGAAATGGTCGATCTGATCCGCGAATCAGCCTTCTCCCTGCTCGGCATCATCAACGACATCCTCGATTTCTCCAAGATCGAAGCCGGCAAGTTCGAACTCGAAAGCGAAGCGCTGGCCGTGGCCGACGTGGTGGAAGGCGTGGGCAGCCTGATGAACAACATGGCGGAGAAGAAAAACGTCACCCTGACGATGTTCGTCGATCCGGCGATACCGGTCGCGCTGATGGGCGACGCCCTGCGTCTGCGCCAGGTGCTGATCAATCTAATTAACAATGCGATCAAATTCTCCAGCGGCAAATCGCGCCTGGGCCGTGTCGCGGTGCGGGGTTTGCTGGTGGAGCGCACGGCGCAGCGGGTCACGGTGGAATTCCGCGTCATCGACAACGGCATCGGCATGGACGACAAGGCGCAGGCGCGGCTGTTCACCGCCTTTACCCAGGCCGACGCTTCCACCACCCGCCGTTTCGGCGGCACCGGGCTGGGTCTGACCATTGCCAATCAACTGGTCGAACTGATGGGCGGCGAAATCACCGCGCAAAGCGCGCCCGGCGAGGGGGCCACGTTCAAAGTGCGCGTGCCATTTATAGCCGTACCTCAAAATAGCGCCGTGGATACCTCCAGGGTCGCTGGACTGTCGTGCGTCGTGGTGGGTGATCGGGAAGAGCTGGCCGGGGATCTTGCGACCTATCTCGAACATGCCGACGCGGAAGTCGAGCGCGTGCCTGATCTGACGGCGGCCAGGAACCTGGTAGCGGAGCGAACGGGAATCGCCATCTGGATTGTTGACGCCGGTGACGAGCGGCATTCCGAGGAGCAACTGCGCGCCTTCACCCACGCCGAGGACAGCGTGGACGTTCGACGGGCATGGGTGGTCGTTGAACGCGGCAAGCGGCGCCGGCCGCGGCTGGTGGCGCCGAATTTGCTCACGGTGGACGGCAATGCCCTCGGTCGCCAGAACTTTCTGCGGGTGGTGGCCGTCGCTGCGGGACGCGCGTCGCTGGACACCGATGCACAAGTGCTGTCTGCGGGCAAGACCGTGGCGATCGCGCCGTCGCGCGACGAGGCGCTGCGGCGCGGCAGGTTGATTCTGGTGGCCGAGGACAATGAGACCAACCAGAAAGTGATCCTGCGCCAGCTTGCACTGCTCGGACATACCGCAGATATCACCGGCGACGGGATTGAAGCACTGAACCGTTGGCGTAAAGGCGGTTACGCGCTACTGCTTACCGATCTGCACATGCCCGCGATGGACGGTTATGAACTGAGCGAGGCGATCCGCGCCGCGGAACCCGCGGACGCACGCATGCCCATCATCGCCCTCACCGCCAATGTGCTCAAGGGCGAGGCCGATCGTTGCCGCGACGTGGGCATGGACGACTATTGCAGCAAGCCGATACCACTCGAGGGACTTAAAGTGCTCCTGGAAAAATGGCTGCCGCATAACCCGTCCGCAGCGCTTGCGCCCGCCGTGTCCCCCTCGTCCGACCCGCCCGACCCGTCCTCCACACCGTTTACGCGAGCCGTGGCGGACTCGCCGGTGGATGTGAACGTGCTCAAAGAACTGGTGGGCGATGACCCGGAGATGCTGCGCGAATTCCTGCAGGACTTCCGTGCAAGCGCGGCCACCATCGCAGCGGAACTACGTGGGGCGTACGCCGCCAGACAGCCGGGCGCGGCGGCGGCGGCGGCGCACAAACTGAAATCCTCGGCACGCTCGGTGGGGGCGCTTGCCTTGGGCGAACTGTGCGCGGCTATTGAGGCGGAGGGCAACGCGTCCGCGTTTGACGCGCTGGCCGTGTTGCTGCCCCGTTTCGACGCGGAAATGGCGGTGGTCGACGACTGGCTGGGCAGATCGTCAATCTGACTTGTCGAATAATATCCGGAGACGGCAATCATAATTGAGCTCTCCGCAGCGTCCGCAACCAGCATATGAGTGCCCCGCCCGTGGCACGGCTGCTCATCGTCGACGATGAACCGGCGCATTTGCGCGCGTTGTGCCGGACGTTGCGCGGGCAAGGCTATGACACCGAGGGTTTCACCGCGGGACAAGACGCTTTGGCGGCATTGCAAACGGGGCGCTTCGACCTGCTGCTCACCGACCTGCAGATGCCCGGCATGGACGGTATCGCGCTGATGCGCGCAGCGCAGGAAACGGATGCGAACCTGGTGAGCATTATCATGACCGGGCAGGGCGCCATCTCCACTGCGGTGGAGGCCATGCGCACCGGTGCGTTCGATTACATCCTTAAGCCGCTCAACCTGAGCATGATACTGAGCGTGCTCACGCGCGCGCTGTCGGTGCGGCAGTTGCGGCTGCATAACATCGCGCTGCAGGAAGGCCTGCGCCTGCGCACCACCGAACTTGAGGCCGCGCAGCGGGAACTGCTGGAAGCCAATGCGGCACTCGAACGGCGGGTGGAACAGCGTACCGCGGCGCTGCATGCGTATGCCGAAAAGCTGCGGCGCCTGTCGCACCGCTTGTTCGAGACCGAGGAAACCGAGCGACGGCAACTCGCGCGCGAGTTGCACGACCGCGTCGGCCAGAACCTGTCCGTCCTGGGCATGGCGATGGGCGCGATACGCGCCCAGTTGCCGGAGCAGGTGCGGGAACAAATCAACGATCGTCTCGACGACTGCGCTACGCTACTGCAGTCGACCGCGGACCTGATACGCGACGTGATGGCCGATCTGCGCCCGCCCGGTCTGGACGAATTGGGGCTGTTTGCCGCCTTGACCGGGTACGCCCGTCAAACCGCGAGCCGCGGCAAAGTGCCCGTCTGGGCGAGCGGCGGCGAAATCGCGCCGCGTCTGCCGCCGCTGGTGGAAATCACGCTGTTTCGCATCGCGCAGGAGGCGACCATCAACGCGCTCAAACATGCGCGCGCGAATGACATCACGCTTACGCTAAGTTCGCATGCCGATACGGCGACGCTGGTAATTGCCGACAACGGTCGCGGTTTCGATCCAGAGGCGTCGCACGCCCGCGCATTGGGGCATCTGGGGATGGTCAACATGCGTGAACGCGCCGATGCTATTGTCGGCACACTGCGGGTTGAATCCGCGCCGGGTGCAGGCACGCGCGTGATCGTGGAAGTGCCGCGCGGCGCGCGGCCAGAAAACGAACAACGCCGATAAATCGCCGGATACGAATTGCATCACACCATGCCGCTCACAATTTTTATTGCCGATGATCACGACGTGGTGCGCAGCGGACTGGCAAGCCTGCTGGCGGCGCAAGCCGATATGCGCGTTATCGGCACCGCCACCGACGGCCAGCAGGCGGTACGTGAAGTTCTCACGCTTCAGCCTGACGTGGTGGTGATGGACATCTCGATGCCGACAATGAACGGCATCGAAGCGGTAATCGAGTTGCGCGCGCGCCAGTCGCAAACCAAAGTGATCATCCTGTCGATGCATTCGAGTGTCGAGCATGTGTTTCGGGCACTGGAGGCCGGCGCGAACGGCTATGTGCTGAAGGACGCGGCGGCAAAAGATATTGCCGAGGCCGTGCGCACGGTTCGCGCCGGACGCCGCTATCTCAGTCCGCGGGTAGCTGAGATCATGGCGGATGCCGTGCAGCGTAGCGGCGCGCGCAGTCCGCTCGAAACCCTGAGCCGGCGCGAGCGCCAGGTGCTGCAACTGGTGGCGGAGGGCCGTTCCAGCGCGCAGATTGCCGAATTGCTGAGTCTGTCCCCCAAGAGCGTCGATACCTACCGCAGCCGCTTGATGCAGAAACTGCATCTCTCCGATGTCGCCGCGCTGGTCAAGTTCGCAATTCAGCATGGCCTCACTTCGCTTGAATAAGCCAACAGGGTTAATGTGATGTAAGTATTTGTTTTTATTTGGTTATTTTTATTGCTGACAGATGCTTATCCTGCGCGATTCTTGGCCCATGCGCGGTGTCGCGTAGTCTGCTGTCCTGCCTCATAGCCTGGCGTTTCGTAGCATTCCGTAGCATTCCGTAGCATTTTGTAGAGGATTCCTTACAAACTCAATCTGCGCCGCTGACTACGCTATCCAGCGCAACCCTTCGGCGGAGAACCTGCCATACCCTAACGGCCCGGGCAACAATCACACCCGCAACGATGACACACGCAGAATACGCAGGCGCGATTTTGGTTGTCGATGATCACCGCCCCACCCGGATGGCGGTCGTGGCGCTGCTGTCGGCCGCGTTTCCGTCATGCCGCGTGCTGACCGCTGACAGTGGCGAGCAGGCGCTTGCGCTGTGCGAGACCGCGGCGCCGCATCTCGTCGTGATGGATATTTCGCTGGGCAGCGCCAACGGCATCGACATCACGCGCTCTATAACACAGCGGCACCCCGACACTCGGGTGGTGATGCATTCGAGCAACGATCAGGAGATTTACCGTGTGGCGTCGGCCGCCGCCGGCGCCGCCGCGTTCGTCGCCAAGAGCCGTACCAGCCGCGATCTCATACCGGCCATCGCCGCCCTGTTGTAAGCACCCGCGCCGCCGCCCGCCACCGGGCTCACCACCGGTGATACCTCGCGCGCCTTTCCCGCCTTTCGCACCCGGGCATCTCAATTTCCCCACGTAAGTGTCACGATCTCCCTACAGATTGTGCGCCGGCGCCGGACTACAGTGTGAGCGTGGGATTTGGATAGCCGTAGCGTGAAGTGCCGCACCTGTTTAGCGCATCGCCCGTTACGATTTCAACAACTGGTTTCGGCAACGCCGGGATGCAGATAGCAAAGGGAGAATTTCAAATGAAAACGTTAACGACTATTTTACTGCTTGCGCTGGTTTCGTCCGCCATGGCGGCGGAGAATGATGCGCAAGTGAACGCCGAGCGCTATGTCGCGGACGATCTGGT
>JAYVQD010000091.1:0-10414 GCA_043777275.1 Nitrosomonadales bacterium | reverse complement strand
GACGAATACCTCAAGCGCGAAAACGTGGTGGCGATCGCGGATATCGACACGCGCAAGCTGACGCGCATTCTGCGTGACAAAGGCGCGCAGGAAGGCTGCATCATGGCCGGCGCCGTGGATGAAAAAACCGCATTGAAAGCCGCGCAGGATTTCCCCGGTTTGAAAGGCATGGACCTCGCCAAGGTCGTGAGCTGCACAAAAAACTACGCTTGGGACGAAACCACCTGGACGCTGGGCAAAGGCTACGGCAAACTCACTGACGCGAAATTCAATGTCGTCGCCTATGATTTTGGCGTGAAGCGCAATATTCTGCGCATGCTGGCGGCGCGTGGCTGTAACGTGACGGTGGTGCCGGCACAGACGTCAGCGAAAGACGTGCTGGCGTTGAAACCCGATGGCGTGTTTTTGTCGAACGGCCCCGGTGACCCGGAACCTTGTGACTATGCGATTGCGGCTATCCGCGAACTACTGGAGAAAAATGTGCCGCTGTTTGGCATCTGCCTCGGCCATCAGTTGATGGGGCTGGCGAGTGGCGCGCAAACGATCAAGATGAAATTCGGCCACCACGGCGCGAATCATCCGGTACAGGATTTGGAGTCCGGCCGCGTGATGATTACCAGCCAGAATCACGGCTTCGCGGTCGATGCGAAAACGCTGCCGGCGAATTGCCGCGTCACGCATGTGTCGCTGTTTGACGGCAGCCTGCAAGGTTTTGCGCGCACCGACAAGCCGGCGTTTTGTTTTCAGGGGCATCCGGAGGCGAGTCCCGGCCCGCATGATGTGGCGTATTTGTTTGATCGATTCACTACGATGATGGACAAGCACCGGAAGTCATAAGCTGTAGCCATGCCAAAAAGAACCGACATAAAAAGCATCCTGATCATCGGCGCCGGCCCGATCATTATCGGTCAGGCGTGCGAGTTTGATTACTCCGGCGCGCAGGCGTGCAAGGCGCTGCGCGAGGAGGGCTATCGCGTGGTGCTGGTGAATTCCAATCCGGCCACCATCATGACCGACCCCGGCATGGCGGATGCGACTTACATTGAGCCGATCACCTGGCAGATGGTCGAAAAAATCATCGCCATCGAAAAGCCCGATGCGCTGCTGCCGACCATGGGCGGGCAAACCGCGCTGAACTGCGCGCTGGATCTCGCCAAGCATGGCGTGCTGGAAAAATACGGCGTGGAAATGATCGGTGCTTCCAAAGAAGCCATCGATAAGGCCGAGGATCGCGAAAAATTCAAAAAGGCGATGGCGAAAATCGGCCTCGATAGCCCGCGCTCCGCGCTTGCGCACTCGCTGGAAGAAGCGTTGCAAGTGCAGGCGATGGTGGGGTATCCGACGATTATCCGCCCTTCATTCACGCTCGGCGGCACTGGCGGCGGCATTGCGTATAACAAGGAAGAATTCATTTCCATCGTCGAGCGCGGCATCGACGCCAGCCCCACGCATGAAATCCTGATCGAAGAGTCGGTGATCGGCTGGAAAGAATTCGAGATGGAAGTGGTGCGTGATCGCAAGGACAACTGCATTATCATCTGTTCGATTGAAAACCTTGACGCCATGGGCGTGCATACCGGCGACTCGATTACGGTGGCGCCGGCGCAAACGCTGACGGACAAGGAATACCAGATCATGCGTAACGCCTCGATCGCGTGCTTGCGCGAGATCGGGGTGGAGACCGGCGGCTCCAACGTGCAGTTCGGCATCAATCCGAAAGACGGGCGCATGGTCATTATCGAGATGAACCCGCGCGTGTCGCGTTCCAGTGCGTTGGCGTCGAAGGCGACGGGCTTTCCGATTGCCAAGGTCGCCGCCAAGCTGGCGGTGGGTTACACGCTGGATGAATTGCGCAATGACATCACGGGCGGTGCGACCCCGGCGTCGTTCGAGCCGACGATTGATTACGTGGTTACCAAAATTCCGCGTTTCGCATTTGAAAAATTCCCTTCAGCCGATGACCGCCTGACCACGCAGATGAAATCTGTGGGCGAAGTGATGGCGATGGGCCGCACCTTTCAGGAGTCGATGCAAAAAGCGCTGCGCGGACTGGAAGTCGGCGTCGATGGCTTTAATCAGCGCACGCGCGATCGCGAAGTGATCGAAGCGGAATTGGGGCGTCCGGGGCCGGATCGTATCTGGTACGTGGGCGATGCGTTCGAATGCGGCTTTACGCTGGACGAAGTTTACGCGCTGACGCATATTGATCCGTGGTTTCTGGCGCAGATCAAAGACCTCATCGATATCGAAATGGTGCTCGACGATCAGCAGTTGGTGAATATCGATGCGGATGCCATGCGCCGGTTGAAACGCAAGGGATTCTCCGACCGGCGGCTCGCGCACTTGCTCAAAGCCACCGAGGCGGACGTGCGCAATCGCCGGCATCTCTTGGGAATACGTCCGGTGTATAAGCGCGTGGACACCTGCGGCGCGGAGTTCGCCACCCACACGGCGTACATGTATTCGACCTACGAGGAAGAGTGCGAATCCCTGCCGACGAGCCGCAGGAAAATCATGGTGCTAGGCGGCGGACCGAATCGCATTGGCCAAGGCATCGAGTTCGACTATTGCTGTGTGCATGCCTCGCTGGCGCTGCGCGAAGACGGCTTTGAAACCATCATGGTCAACTGCAATCCCGAAACCGTGTCCACGGATTACGATACCTCGGACCGTCTGTATTTCGAGCCGGTGACGCTGGAAGACGTGCTGGAAATCGTGCATATCGAAAAGCCCTTCGGTGTGATCGTGCAGTTCGGCGGGCAGACACCGTTGAAGTTGGCGCGTGATCTGGAGGCCAATGGCGTGCCGATTATCGGCACCACGCCGGACTCCATCGACATCGCGGAAGACCGCGAGCGTTTCCAGAAGCTGCTGCAAAAACTGAAGCTAAAGCAGCCGCCGAATCGCACCGTGCGCAGCGCGGCGAAGGCATTGCTGGCCGCCGAAGAAATCGGTTATCCGCTGGTGGTGCGTCCTTCATATGTGCTGGGCGGGCGCGCGATGGAAATCGTGCATCAGAAAGAAGACCTCGAACGCTATATGCGCGAGGCGGTGAAAGTCTCCAACGATTCGCCGGTGTTGCTGGATCGCTTTTTGAACGACGCGATTGAAGTCGATGTGGATGCGGTGTCGGACGGCAAGCAGGTGATTATCGGCGGCGTGATGGAGCACATTGAGCAGGCAGGCGTGCATTCGGGCGATTCGGCGTGTTCGTTGCCGCCGTTCTCACTGTCGCCGGAATTGCAGGCGGAAATGCGCCGCCAAACCGTCGCGATGGCCAAGGGGCTCAACGTCGTGGGCTTGATGAACGTGCAATTCGCGGTGCAGAAAAACGGCGATACCGACGTGGTGTATGTGCTCGAGGTGAATCCACGCGCGTCGCGCACCGTGCCATTTGTGTCGAAGGCGACGGGCCTGCCGCTGGCGAAAATCGCCGCGCGTTGCCAGTCCGGAAAAACTCTTTTAGAACAAGGAGTTACGGCAGAAGTGGTGCCGCCTTATTTCTCGGTGAAAGAGGCGGTATTTCCGTTCATCAAATTCCCCGGCGCCGATACCATACTCGGCCCGGAAATGAAATCCACCGGCGAAGTGATGGGCGTGGGCGAGTCCTTCGGTGAAGCGTTCGTGAAATCGCAACTGGCGGCGGGGGAGAAGTTGCCGGATTCCGGCAAGGTGTTCATCAGTGTGCGCGATGGTGATAAGGCGCGCGCGGTGGAGATCGGGCGGGCGCTGGATGCACTGGGTTTTTCGCTGGTGGCCACGCGTGGCACGGCGGATGCGCTGGCCGCGGCGGGGCTTAAGGTCATGCCGGTCAACAAAGTGGCGGAGGGCCGCCCGCATATTGTCGATATGATCAAGAACGCCGAAATCGTGCTGGCAGTGAATACGGTGGAAGAGTCGCGCAAGGCGATCAAGGATTCGTACGCAATCCGGCGCGCGGCCTTGCAGCATCGTGTGCCGGTCTACACCACCATCGCGGGCGCGCGTGCGGCCTGTGCGGGCATGGCGGAAGCGCGCGAATTGAACGCTTACGCTCTGCAAAATTTACATAAGCGGTTGGCCCTTGAGGCCACTGCTGCTGCTACTTAAGCGGCTGGAGGAAATATGAATAAAGTACCCTTAACCGTGCGTGGCGCGGAAAGAATGCGCGTCGAGTTGCATGACCTTAAAACGGTGCAGCGGCCTGCCATTATTGCCGCTATCGCCGAAGCGCGAGCGCATGGTGATTTGTCGGAAAACGCGGAGTATCACGCGGCCAAGGAGCGTCAGAGTTTTATCGAGGGGCGCATTGCCGATCTGGATGGCAAGATTTCCAATTCCGAGATCATTGATCCGACGACACTGGATGCGGATGGCCGCTGCGTGTTCGCGGCTACGGTAGATCTGGAAGATGTTGAAAAAGGCCTGAAGGTGACTTATCAGATCGTCGGCGAGGACGAGGCTGACATCAAGCTCGGAAAAATTTCGATCAACTCGCCTATCGCGCGTTCGCTGATCGGAAAATCAGCGGGCGATGTGGCCGAGGTGCAGGCGCCGGGTGGCGTGCGGGAATATGAGATTCTGGATGTGAAATACGTTTAGCGTTGGGCGTCTGGCGTTACGCCGGCACGCTGAACGCCAGGCCCTAAACCCCTGCTTCGCGGCTTACTTCGATCCCTGGTAACTGCGCTTGGTCCTGCGCGGACCGGTGCGTGCGGCGTGTTTGCGCTTTGAGGGTGTCACCACGGCGCGCAGAGCGGTCTTGCCTTTGGCGGATTTCGGTGGTTTTGGCCGAAACACGATCAACGTTTTTCCGATATGCTGCACCGGGCTGGCGTTGAGTTCTGCGCAAATAGTGCCGAACATGGCGGCGCGCGCATCGCGGTCGTCGCCGGCTACGCGTATTTTGATGAGTTCGTGGCTTTTGAGATGCACGTCGATTTCGCGCAACACGGCGGGTGTCATGCCCGCATCACCGATAATAACCACGGGTTCAAGATGATGCGCACGCACTTTAAGGTCGCGGCGTTGCGTGGGGGTCAGTTGAGTGAGTGTTGCATTAGTCATAGGCGGAGTGTACCCCAGAAAATCCAATGCAATACAACATACCAAAATACCGTAGCGCCTGATGTCCCGAACCAAAACCAGTAAAGCGTGGATGATGCAGCATGTCAACGACCCGTACGTCAAACGTGCGACGGTCGAAGGCATGCGCTCGCGTGCAGCCTATAAACTGCAGCAGATCAACGAAAAAGATCACCTGATCAAGCCGGGCATGGTGGTGGTTGATCTGGGTGCGGCGCCGGGCGGCTGGTCTCAAGTGGCGGGGCGGCTGGTTGCGCCGGACGGGCGCGTGATCGCCATCGATTTGCTGGAAATGCAGGGTTTGGGTGGGGTGACTTTTATTCAGGACGATTTTTCCGAGGATTCAGGTCTCGCCGCTGTGGAGCGCGCGCTGGCCGGCGCGTCGGTAGACCTTGTGCTTTCGGATATGGCCCCCAATATCAGCGGTATAGCGCAGGTCGATCAGGCGCGGCTCATGGGGTTGGTGGAGCTGGCGTTGGATTTCTCGGCAAAGCATTTGAAACCGCAGGGAAATTTTCTGGTCAAAGTTTTTCACGGTGCGGGCTTTGACGAATACGTCACCGCCATGCGCGGGGTGTTCGCGCAAGTGCTAACGCGCAAGCCGGACGCGTCGCGCAAAGGGTCGCGGGAGGTTTATTTGCTGGGTAAGGCACTGAAACAGACCCTTAAGTGACCTGAGGTGACCGGGGCACCTTGAAAGGCAGGCATTAGCCGTGGTTTTGCAAGCTGCGTCTATGCCGGAAAACGTTTAGAATTGAAAGACTTGGGTAATATGGGTTGTCTTGGTTGTTGGATTCCCGGTAGATCACGGACCCCGGTTATTTTTTGATGGGCGCACGGCATTTGAATGCTGTGCGGAATTTGAATGCCGTGCCAGTGTGCGGCGAGGAGCATTGTTGAATAATCTAGTTAAAACCGTTGCGATCTGGCTGGTCATCGCGCTGGTGCTGATGACCGTGTTCAATCAGGTCGGCCCGCAAAAATCTGCGCAAAAGCCGATGGAGTATTCCCAGTTTCTCGACGAGGTGAAGCAGGGGCGCGTCCAGCGGGTCATGATCGAAGGCCGCGCGGTAAAGGGCGTTAAGCAAAGCGGCGAGAAATTCACGACCTATGCGCCGTCTGACATCTGGCTGGTGTCCGACCTCCTGAAATATGGTGTGATCATCGAAGCCAAGGCCGACGAAGAGCAAAGCTTCCTCGCGCAGGTATTCATTTCGTGGTTCCCGATGCTGCTCTTGATCGGGGTGTGGATATTCTTCATGCGACAGATGCAGGGCGGCGGGCGCGGCGGCGCGTTCTCCTTCGGCAAGAGCAAGGCGCGCATGCTTGATGAGTCGAATAACACGGTGACGTTCGCCGATGTCGCGGGTTGTGAAGAGGCGAAAGAAGAAGTCGCAGAGCTGGTGGAGTTTCTGCGCGATCCATCCAAGTTTCAAAAGCTCGGCGGACGCATTCCGCGCGGCGTGCTGATGGTGGGTAGCCCGGGTACCGGAAAAACGCTGTTGGCGCGTGCGATTGCGGGCGAGGCGAAGGTGCCTTTCTTCTCGATTTCCGGCTCGGATTTTGTCGAAATGTTTGTAGGCGTGGGCGCGGCTCGGGTGCGCGATATGTTCGAGAATGCCAAAAAACATGCGCCGTGCATCATCTTCATCGACGAAATTGACGCGGTGGGCCGTCAACGCGGCGCGGGCCTGGGCGGCGGTAACGACGAGCGCGAACAAACGCTGAACCAGTTATTGGTGGAGATGGATGGCTTCGAGGCCAACGTCGGGGTTATTGTGATCGCCGCGACCAACCGTCCTGATGTGCTTGATCCGGCGTTGCTGCGTCCGGGTCGCTTTGACCGTCAGGTGGTCGTGCCGCTGCCGGATATCCGCGGCCGCGAGCAGATTTTGCTGGTGCATATGCGCAAGGTACCGATTGCGCCGGATGTCAAAGCCGAAATTATTGCGCGTGGCACGCCGGGCATGTCGGGTGCTGATCTGGCGAATCTGGTGAACGAAGCGGCGCTGTTCGCCGCGCGCGGCAACAAGCGTCTGGTGGATATGGACGATTTTGAGCGCGCCAAGGACAAGATTTTCATGGGCGCCGAGCGCAAATCGATGGTGATTACCGAGGAAGAAAAGCGCGCCACGGCATACCATGAGTCAGGGCACGCTGTCGTGGGCATGACGCTGCCGGTCCTCGACCCCGTGCATAAGGTGACCATCATCCCGCGTGGCCGTGCCTTGGGGTTGACGTGGGTGTTGCCGGAGCGCGACCGCATCAGCCAGTATAAAAGCCAGATGCTGGCGCAGATCAGTTTTCTGTTTGGCGGGCGCATCGCGGAAGAGCTTTTCGTGCATGACATTTCCACCGGCGCATCGAACGATTTTGAGCGTGCAACAGAACTCGCGCGCGCCATGGTGACGCGTTTTGGCATGTCCGATTCAATGGGGCCGATGGTGTACGGCGAGAATGACGGCGAAGTGTTCCTCGGTCGCTCGGTCACCACGCACAAAAGTGTGTCGGAAACGACGCTGCAACAGGTCGACGCGGAAATTCGCCGCATCATTGATCAGCAATACGCGGTCGCGCGCAAAATTATCGAAGACAGTCGCGACAAGGTCGAGGCCATGACCCGGGCGCTGATGGAGTGGGAGACCATCGACGCCGATCAGATTAAAGACATCATGGATGGGCGTCCGCCGCGTGCGCCGAAGCCGTTGCAATCCACGGTGGCGTCGCCCAGCGACAACACGCCAAGCGCGACCGCGCCGACCACGCCGGCGGCGGAAACTTAGGGGTTTAACAGCGTGAACCACTGAACGAGTGAACGGGTAACCCCGCGAAGGTGCAGTTTCTCGTTCCCTCGTTCCTCCGCTCTGCTTCGCTGCCAGTGCTCCTTTGATCCGTTCATGATGTTTCTACACTGCGGCAAATTCCAGCTATCAACGACCCGCCCGCTCATCATGGGCGTGCTCAACGTGACCCCCGATTCATTCTCGGACGGTGGAAAATTTATTGAATTAAAACATGCACTTATGCACGCTAACGCGTTGATTGCCGAGGGCGCGGATATCCTCGACATCGGCGGTGAGTCTACGCGCCCCGGGGCGATGCCGGTGAGTCTGGAGGAGGAGCGTCGGCGTGTGTTGCCGCTGATCGAGGCGCTGGCGGGCGGCACGGTGCCGCTCTCTATCGATACCCAAAAACCGCAACTGATGCGCGAGGCGGTGGCGGCGGGCGCCTCGATGGTGAATGACATTTATGGTTTTCGCGCCACCGGAACCATTGGTGCCTTTGGCGCCTTTGAAGCGGTGGCTGCCGGCAACGCAGCCATCTGCATCATGCATATGCAGGGCGAACCGGCTAACATGCAGCAGCATCCGCGGTACGCGGATGTGGTCGATGAGGTTCGCACCTATCTTGCCGAACGGGTGCGCGCGGCCGAAGCGGCAGGTATCGTGCGCCAGCGTATCGCTATCGACCCGGGGTTTGGATTTGGCAAAACGCTGGAACATAATCTCGCGTTGCTGCGTAATCTGCGAAAATTCACAGACCTCGGCGTCACGTTGCTGGCGGGGCTGTCGCGCAAGACAATGCTGGGAAAGCTCACCAGACGCGAACCGGCGGAGCGCGTGTATGCAAGTGTTGCCGCTGCGATGGTCGCGGTGCAAAACGGCGCGCAAATCGTGCGCGTGCATGATGTGGCGGCGACGCGAGATGCGCTCGCGGTGTTGCATGCAGTACAGCAAATTTGACGACTGAGCAAAAAATGAGCAGACGATATTTCGGTACGGATGGTGTGCGAGGCAAGGTCGGCGTGCCGCCGATTACGCCGGATTTTGTCATGCGCCTGGGCTACGCGGCAGGCAAGGTGCTGGCGCGTCGCAAAGCAGCGGAAAAGGACGGGCGGCCCACGGTATTGATCGGTAAGGACACGCGCGTGTCCGGCTACATGCTGGAATCCGCGCTGGAAGCCGGCTTTACCGCGGCGGGGGTGGACGTGCTGCTGGTAGGGCCGATGCCGACACCGGCGGTGGCGTATCTCGCCCGCGCGCTACGGCTGGCGGCGGGCGTGGTGATCAGCGCATCGCACAACCCGTACGACGATAACGGCATCAAATTCTTCAGTGGTGATGGCGCGAAGTTGCCCGACAGCGTTGAATTGGCTATTGAGCAGCAAATCGACAAACCGCTGGTGTGCATGACGTCTGACCGTCTCGGAAAAGTTCGCCGCATCAATGATGCGCCGGGCCGCTACATTGAATTCTGCAAAAGCACGTTTCCGACCCATTTGAATCTGCGCGGATTGAAAATCGTTGTCGATTGCGCGCATGGTGCCGCCTATCATGTTGCGCCGCCGGTGCTGCATGAATTGGGCGCGGAGGTGATTGCTATCGGCGCCGCACCGGACGGTTTCAATATTAACGACAAGGTAGGCGCGACGAGTCCTCAGGCGCTGTGTGATGCGGTCAAGAAATCGCGCGCTGACGTGGGTATCGCGCTCGACGGTGATGCAGATCGTTTGGTGATGGTTGACGCGCGTGGCGTGGCGTATGACGGCGATCAGTTGTTGTATGTGATTGCACGCGACGCGCAGCGCCGGCGCGCGCTAAGCGGTGGCGTGGTGGGAACGCAGATGAGCAATCTCGCGTTTGAGCACGCGCTGGCTAAAATAAAAATCCCGTTTGCGCGTGCGCGCGTCGGTGATCGCTATGTGCTGGAAATGATGGTGGAGCGCGGCTGGAAATTCGGCGGTGAGAATTCCGGGCATATTCTGTGTCTCGATCAGCATACCACCGGAGACGGCATCGTCGCCGCGCTGCAGGTGCTGCGCGCATTGTGTGAATCCGGCGCCACGCTGGCGCAGGCGTGCGCGCCGGTGGCGCTGTATCCACAGGTGATGATCAATGTGCCGGTCAAACATCGTGGCGGTTCCCTAGAGCAGGAGGAGCAGGCGGGTGTCAGTCGCGTGCTTAAACGGGCGGCGGTGGATCTGGGGAGTGATGGCCGCGTGCTGCTGCGCCCGTCCGGCACGGAACCGGTAATACGAGTGATGGTCGAAGCGAAGTTACGCGCCAAGGCGAGCCGCTGGGCCGAAGCGATTGCAGTGGCAGTGCGTGCTGCGGGCTAGGCACGGAACCAATGAGTCAGCCGATGAATGAAACTCAAGGAATAGTTATGCTTGGATTGTGTGGATTGCGTGCATTGCAGATTATGGCGGGTGTGGTTTTTCTGGCCGGGTTATTGGCAGGTTGCGAAGGAGTCGTTACCGGCACGGAAATCGCGCGTGTGCCGTTGCAGGCAGCGGAGGGTAGCGCGGGCGGTGCGGTCGGAAGCTATGCGCCGGTGAAGTTTGCGTTGA
>JAYVQD010000090.1:0-10443 GCA_043777275.1 Nitrosomonadales bacterium | reverse complement strand
CGAGCTTCGTGTCGTGATACAGCGCCAGCGGAATGCCGCGATGACGGATCGCCGCGGCCACGGCAAAATGCATATTGCCCGCGAGATCGATATGATTTTCCGGCACGCTGCCCAGCGCCACCGGACGGCAGCGGTCGACGTTGATATGGCCCAGGCCGAGCATGACCTCTTTGATGTCGTCGAATGCCAGATTGTTTTTCGTCACCAGTTCCAGCACCGCCGTCAGCGCAGTGTGCAAGTGGCGTATGCAGGGCCACGGTTTGAGCGAAATGCGTTCGGTTTCATAACGTTCGCCCAGATCATCGAGCAGTTCGGCGCGGTTGTAGTCGCCGCGAAAAAATGATTGGTAAAATCCGTAAGGGCCGTCGAACACTTCGCCGTCGCCACGGATGCCGTTCATCGCCAGTTCCGCCGCCAGCACGCCGTTGCGATACGCCAATCCATCGCGTATCGAACGCACGCTGGAGCCTTTGTGATGCAGGCTTGCCCAGGTGCCGCTGACTTGCGGCAAGGTCAGGCCCAGCGCGTGCAGATGCTGCTGCGCAGTGGCGCCCATGATTTTCGCCGAGGCCGCGGTGGCGCCGAACAAACCGATCACCGGTGCGCGGAACCACGGGTGATCCCACATGCGGCCGCTGGTGGCAAGGCCGACGCGGCTGGACAAATCGTTGCCCAGCGCCACAGCGGTGATAATCGATTGACCCGAAACGTTTCCGATACTCTCCGCCACCGCCAGCGCCGGTATCAAACTCGCCGACGACGGATGCATCACCGCTTGATCGTGCGTATCGTCAAAATCAAATTGATGGATCGCGGCGCCATTGCCGAGCACGGCGCCGGCGGCGGGCACTTTCAAGCCACCGCTGCCGATCATGGTGCTGCTCGTGCGGCCACCCCATGCGGTGACGACTTTGCGGATGGCCATCACGTCGTCACACGGCGTGCCCGCCAGCACGCAGCCCAGCGTGTCGAGTATCGACGCCTTGGCGGCTTCAACCACGCCGGCGGGAAGATCCTCGAAGCGCGTGTGCGCCAGATGCGCGGCGATGGCCAGCGCGGCGTCGGGTTCGCCGGTGTTTTTTTCGTGAAGATCGTGCAGACTTTTGCTGCTCATTACGGCTCCTGGTTGGACTTGATCCCGGCTTCCCGGATCACCTTGCCCCAGCGCGCGGTTTCGATCTTGATGAATTGATCGAACACCTCGGGGCGGCTTGCGACGATATCAACACCTTCGGCGTTCAGGCGCCGTTCCATCTCGGGCTGCTTCAGAATCGCCACGCTCTCGTTGTGCAGTCGCGACACCACCGCTGCGGGCGTACGGCTTGCGACGGAAATGCCGTACCAACTGGTGCCGTCGAATTCCTTGTAGCCGGCTTCGGCAATGGCGGGCACATCCGGCGCGATGCGCGTGCGCGTTTTGCTGGTGACCGCCAGCGCGCGCAGTTTGCCCGACTTGACGTGTGGCCCCAGCGACGAGTAGGTGCCCAGCGTGAGATGTACGCGTCCGCCCATGACATCCAGCATGGCCGGCGCCAGTCCCTTGTAAGGCACATGAACAATATCAACTTTGGCCGTTGATTTGAACATTTCAACCATCAATTGACCGGCGACGGTCGCGCCGTAGCTTAATTGCCCCGGCCTGGCCTTTGCGAGCGCCACCAGTTCGGCGATGGACTTTGCCTGGAAATCCGGATGGCTCACGATGACAAAGGGTACCGCGCCAATTTGCGTGACACCCGCAAGATCGCGTACCGCATCAAACGGCACTTTGGCATACAGGTTCGGGTTGATCGCCAGCGGCGCGGACGACAGTAACAGCGTGTAGCCGTCCGGGTTGGATTTAGCAACCAGATCGCTGCCGAGCATGGTGCCCGCGCCGGGGCGGTTATCGACGATGACGCGTTGACCGAGCCGCGCGCCGAGTTGCTCGCCGACCAGTCGCGCCAGCAAGTCGTTTAATGCCCCCGGCGTGAAGGGCACGATAAAGCGAATGGGTTTAGTCGGATAGACCTGTGCCTGCGCCGCGCTGCTGAACAGCGCAATGCCGAGTGACACGATGGTCACCAGGCCGGCCATCGCGGCGCGCCGCCGTTGCCCGCTCATTCCGCGCGCGCTCCCGATATTTTCACCACGTTGGCCCACTTGCCGATCTCGCGCCGGACAAACTCCGAAAATTCTTCCGGCGATGCCGTCAGCGGATACGCGCCGATTTCGGCCAGCGCCGGCGTGAGTTCCCGGATCGCCTGCGCGGTTTGCGTATTGAGCCGCGATACGATGTCGCGCGGCGTGCCAGCCGGCGCGAGCATGCCGTTCCACACGCTGGCTTCATAGTTGTTAACACCGGCCTCGATCATGGTGGGCAGCGCGGGAAAATCACTCAGGCGTTTGCGCGTGGTGACCGCCAGCGGACGCAGGCGGCCGATTTTTGCGTTGGTCTTCACATGCTCCGCATTGAACACGAACAACACCTGCACGTGTCCGCCGAGAAAATCGGTGGTCGCCGGGCCGGAGCCTTTGTACGGCACGTGAATGATATGGATGCCGGCTATGGATTTGAAAAGCTCCGTGGCGAGATGCGTGGCGCTGCCGCTGCCCGCCGAGCCGTAGGTGATTTCACCGGGCCGCGATTTCGCCAGCGCAATCAGTTCCTTCACCGATTTCACCGGCAGCGATGCATGCACCGATAGAAAACTCGGAATATCCACCACCGGCGTGACCGGAACGAAATCCCTGTTCAAATCGAACGGAAGATTCGGGAACAAGCTGACATTCACCACCAGCGTACTGGTCATGTAGAGCAACGTCAGACCGTCGGCCGGTGCGCGCGCCACCCCTTGCGCGGCGATATTGGATGATGCGCCGCTGCGGTTTTCAACCACGAACGATTGCCCCATGCTGTCGGTCAGCTTGCGCGCCAGCAGGCGCGCGACGATATCCGTGCTGCCGCCCGGCGCAAATCCGACGACCATGCGTACCGGCTTGGCGGGATAATTTTGCGCCAGGGCGCTGGAGCCTGCCATCAGCAAGCCCATCAAGGATGGTATATGTAAGTATATGTTTTTAAACATATATTTTTCTACTGCACCATCCCCAATTCACTCAGCACATCCTTCAATATGCCGTGCTGGCGGCGCAGCTCTTTTGCCATGTCGGCGCTGTTCATATAGTTCTCGACCCACTGATTCTTTTCCACTGCCTGTTTCCAGTCATCGGATTTCACCAGCCGCGCAAACACGGCATCCCAATAGCGAATTTGCTCCGCCGACAACCCGCGCGCGCCGATAAAGCCGCGCGGCACATCAAACACCGCGTCGATGCCTTGCTCTTTGAACGTCGGCACGCCGGCGATGGCGCCTTTGAGCCGCGCATGGGCGGCAATGCCGATGATGCGCACCTTACCCGCCTGCACCAGCGGCATCACCGTGGCGGGTGTTGCCGCCATCACATCCACATGCCCGCCCGCTGCGGCGATGACACCATCGCTTGACGCAGTGAACACCACGATCTTTAATTTCCTGATGTCTGCCTGCACCGAACGCCCGACCAGCGCAGCGGTGATATGAAACGCATTGCCGCGCGCAGCCGAGAGCGCGATGCTCACCGATTCGGGGTCGGCTTTTAACTTCGCCGCCAGATCACGCGCGGTTTTCAGCGGCGAGTTCGTCGCCACCACAAATGCAATCGGCTCTGAAATCAGATTCACAATCGGCGTGAATTCAAAGTAGTTCAACTTGATCTGGCCCTGTATCGCGGCGGTGAGCGGTGTGGTGGTCTGCACCATCAGCTTGTGCGCGTCGCCATTGAACTGGCCGAGATAATTCATCGCAATGCCGTAATTGCCGCCGGGCTTGTTGGTGGTGTTGATGGCTTGTTCCACCAGCTTGTTTGACTGAAAAATCTGTTGCACCGTGCGCGCCGAGCTATCGACGCCGCTGCCGGGGCCGGTGGGCACGATGAACTCGATCACTTTGTCGGGTTTCCAGTCGGCAGCGGTGGTCATGGGGATGCCAGGAACGAACAGCGCGGTTGCGCGTATCAGGAAATGCAAAACAGGTGCCAAGCGAACCTCCCATGTGACGGAAACGAAGTTTACATGGGACGTGCCGGAGGCGGTGGCGCTTTAGTGCATTCCACTTTATGGCGTGAACACGGTATGATTCGGCGACCAAAGCACGGTCGTTCCCGCGCAGGCGGGAACGACGGATAAGCATTTTCGTTTCTTGTCTTTTACCCATGGAATGCAACATGCGTTTGAAGAACTGGATGTTGAGTTCGTTAGTGGCAGCAGTTGCGTGGTTTGCGATAGGCAACGCACTCGCCGCCGACGCCTACCCCACGCGCGCGATTCGCTGGATCGTGCCGTATACGCCCGCGGGCACCACCGACATTCTGGCGCGCATCATGGGGCAGCGTCTCGGCGAGCGCCTGGGGCAGACCGTCGTCATCGACAACCGTCCCGGCGCCGGCAATAACATCGGCACCGAGATCGCGGTCAAGGCGGCGCCGGACGGCTACACCTGGTTTCTCACCAACCCGGCGAATGCGATCAATGCCACGCTCTACCCCAATCTGCCATTCAACTTCCTGCGCGACATGGCGCCCGGCGCGGGACTGATACGCGTGCCCAACGTGATGATCGTGCCGAAGAATGCACCGGCGAAAAACGTGCCGGAATTCATTGCGCACGCGAAAGCGAATCCCGGCAAGCTCAATTTCACGTCCGGCGGCGTGGGCACGTCGGTGCATCTGTCGGGCGAATTGTTCAAGGCCGTGACCGGCGTCAACATGGTGCATATCGCCTACAAGGGTTCAGCGCCGGCCATGGTCGATTTGATCGCCGGACAGATGCACGTCATGTTCGAAAACATGCCGGGGTGCATCGCGTATGTGCGTAATGGCGACTTGCGGGCGCTGGCCGTCACCACCGCGCAGCGCTCACCCGCGTTGCCCAATGTGCCGACGGTCGCGGAGAGCCTGCCGGGTTTCGAAGCCAGCGCGTGGTTCGGCCTCGCGCTGCCCAAAGGCACGCCGGACGCCATCGTCAGCCGCATCAATCGCGAAGTGAATGACGCGCTGCGCGATCCGAAAATGCTGCAACGGCTGGCTGATTTGGGCGGCACGCCGATCGCCGGAACGCCTGCTGAATTCTGGGCGCTGCATACGATGGAGACGGAGAAGTGGGCGAAGGTGGTTAAGGCTTCTGGGGCGAAAGTTCAATAAAAACAAATACTTACGTAGACTGTAGGTTGGGCTGACGAAGCAAGCCCAACAATTTTGGTGCGTCTCCACTAACGTTGGGCTTCGCAAGCTCAGCGCCAACCCCGGATCAAGTCCGGGGCAGGCTCTACAAACGCGCCGAACTTACTTCGCCCGCAACCCCGCCTCCCTGGCCACCCGTGTAAACGTAACAATATCCGCGCGCAGTTGCTTGTCGTATTCCTCCGGCGTGCTGGTGAGGATGTTGAAATCCACGCCGAGCAACTTGTCACGCACTTCGGGTGTTTCGAGCAGGCGTGCCATTTCCCTGTTGAGTTGATTGACGATGGCGCGTGGCGTCTGCGATGGCGCAAGGATGCCTTGCGAGCCGTCGCGTCCCCATCCGGGTACCACCTCGGCGCTGGTCGGCACATCGGGCAGCAGCGGCGCGCGCTTTAAGGTGGTGACTGCCAGGGGCAGCAACTGTCCGCTCTTGATGAAAGTCAGTGACGGCCCCAGCCCGCCGACGCCGTAGTGGATGCGTCCGGCGACGATTTCCAGCAAAAACTCCGGTTGACCCTTGAAGCCCACGTGCGCGGCTTTGATGCCGGCAGCCATGCGGAATCGCTCGGCGTTCATGAAGGTGGCGCTGCCGCCGCCGCTTGATCCGAATAATATTTTGCCCGGCTGTGCGTGCGCCAACGCGATGAGTTCTTTCACTGACTTCACGCCCAGCGACGGGCTGACCACCAGCACGGTGGTGCTGTAACCGATTTGCGCCACGCCGGAAAAATCTTTGATCGGATCGTACGGCAGATTCTCGCGCACGCCCGCGTTGACGGCGAAACCGGGCCCGCCGAGCAGCAGGGTGTAACCATCGGGCGCGGCCTTGGCCACAATCGATGCGCCGATCATGCCGCCTGCGCCAGGCCGATTTTCCACCACCACCGGTTGCCCCAGGCGCTCGCCGAGCTTGGGCGCGAACAGGCGCGCGAGGGTATCTTGCGTGCCGCCTGCGCTGGAGGGCACGATCATGCGGATGGGCTTGGCGGGGTAGCGCTGCGGTTGCGCGAGCGCGCCATCCGCTGACGTGATGGCGATACAGGCGGCGAAAAATTTCGCGTGCCGACGCATTGCGTTACTTCGCCCGCATTCCCGCATCCGTCGCCAGCTTGGTGAACGACGCGATGTCGGCGCGCAACAAACGTTCGGTTTCTTCGGGCGGGCTGTGATGTACCTGAAACGCCACGTTCGTCAGACGTTCCTTGACCTCGGGCAGCGCCAGCACGCGCGCGATTTCGCGGCTCAATTGATTGCGGATGACGAGCGGTGTGCCGGCGGGCGCGAGCCACAACTGAAAGCCGTCGCGCGCCGCACCCGGCAGTATGTCGGAGAGCGCAGGCACCTCGGGCAGCAGCGGCGTGCGTTGCGGTAGCACCGCCAGCGGCAGCAGGCGGCCTTCTTTGATGAGCGACATCGACGGCCCCAATCCCGCCACGCCGTAATGCACGCGGCCGGCGACGATCTCGATCAGAAATTCCGGCTGGCCCTTGAACGCCACATGCACGGCCTTGATGCTCGCGACGATGCGAAAGCGTTCGCCGTTCATATGCGTGCCGCTGCCCGCGCCGGCGGAGCCGAAGAAAAATTTGCCGGGCAGCGAGTGACCGAGTGTGACCAGGTCCTTCACGGTTTTCGGGCCGAGCGTAGGCGACACCACCAAGGCCACGGTGCTATAGCCGATGTTGGCCACGCCGGAAAAATCCTTGATCGGATCGTACGGCAGATTCGGTTGCAAGGCCGCGTTGATGGCATGGCCGGGGGACGCCGCCAGCAGCGTGTAACCGTCAGCGGGTGCTTTGGCGACGATGGCTGCGGCGAGCGCACCGCCCGCGCCGGGACGGTTTTCAATCACGATCGGTTGCCCGAGCGATTCGCTGATGCGCGGGCCGAGCATTCGCGCCAGTGTGTCGGGCGTGCCGCCTGCCGTGAAAGAGACGATCAGCCGTATCGGCTTCGAGGGGAATTTTTGTTGCGCTTGCGCGCTGCCCGATGCCAACGCGGTAAACATGGCCGCCGTGGCGGTTGCGGCGATAGTGGCGATAGTGGCGATAGCGGCTTGGCATTTCAGGCGCATAGAATTCCTTGGCGGCGTGATTCATCGGGCGGCCAGCGGATTATGCCGAATGTCGGCGCGCAACGGATTACAATTCACGTTCATCCACAGGGAGCACGACAACATGCCCACCACGCTCGATATCCAAAGCCGCGCCACCGTTCTCGACGGGCATGCCTTCGGCGCCACCGGTGCTTACGAGAAAATCGCCGGCATCATCCGCTTTGCGGTGGATCCCAAACACCCGGCGCATCAGCGCATAACCGATATCGAACTTGCGCCGCGCAACGCGCAAGGGCTGGTCGAATTCGCCGGCGATTTTTATGTGTTAAAGCCGGTGGATATGAGCAAAGGCAACGGACGCTTGCTGATGGACGTGGCCAATCGCGGGCGCAAGGTGGCGCTGGGCATGTTCAACAGCACGCCGCGCGTGCCCGATCCGAGTACGCCCGAAGATTTCGGCAATGGCTTTTTGATGCGCGAGGGTTATACCGTGGGGTGGGTGGGCTGGCAGATTGACGTACCCGGCCGCGATGGACTGATGGCGCTCAAGGTGCCGCGTGCAGGGGGCGTGACCGGATGGGTGCGCGTTCGTCTGCGGCCGAATTTTCCTGCCGACATTTTGCCGCTGGCGGATCGCGCGCATATTCCTCTTGTCACGTCCGATCTGAACGATGCCGAAGCCTCTATCACGATGCGTGAGCACGGCGGCGCTGCGGCGGTGACATTGCCGCGTACGGCGTGGCGTTTTGCCGATGCCGGGCATATTGAAGTGAAGGGCGGTTTCAAGCCCGGCACGATTTACGATGTGCGTTTTCGCTCGGCGAATCCGTTGTTGGGTGGCTTGAGTTTTCTCGCGGTGCGCGACACGGCGGCGTTCCTGCGTTGGGCAACGGCTGCGCAGGGCAATCCGTGCGCCGGTGCGATTGAGCGCGCGTATCTGTTCGGCGTATCGCAGAGCGGGCGTTTTCTGCGGCAGATGCTGCATCTGGGACTGGACGAAGATGAACAAAAACGCATGGTGTTCGACGCCGTGCTGCCGCATGTGGCGGGCGGGCGACGCGGTGAATTCAATCTGCGTTTTGGCCAGCCGTCGTTGAATTCGCAGGACACCGTGGGCAGCCTGCCGCCGTTTCGTGACGAGGAATTGTTTGCGCGCCAGATTCAACGCGGGCAGACGCCAAAAATTTTCGCTACCAACACGTCGGCGGAATACTGGCGCGGCGATGCGTCGTTGATCCACACCGATGCCACCGGCACGCGCGACGCCGAGCCGGCGGATTTCGTGCGCACGTATTTGTTCGCCGGCACACAACATACGCCGGGTGCGATGCCGCCGTTGCCCGCCGATGCCAACACCGGCGGGCGCGGCGCACATCTTTTTAATGTCACCGACTATGCGCCGCTATTACGCGCGGCACTGGTCAGTCTCGATCAGTGGGTGAGCAAAGGGGTTGCGCCCCCCGCGAGCCGGATTCCGCGTCTGGCCGCAAGCACGGCGATCGAGGCCGAATCAGCGGCGGTATTTTTCAAAACGCTCCCCGGTGTGAGCGTGCCCGAGCGCTTTGTGCGACCCGCCGCGCTGGATTTCGGCCCCGATATCGAACGTGGCATCGCGGTGGTGCCGCCGAAAGCCGGCGCGCAATACAAAGTTTACGTGTCAGCGATAGACGCCGACGGCAACGAAGCCGCAGGCATTCGATTGCCGGATGTGGCCGTGCCGCTGGCGACCGTCACCGGCTGGAACCCGCGCCACCCCGATCAGGGCGCGCCCGGTGATTTGATGCAGATGATGGGCTCGACGCTGCCGTTCGCGCGCACCCGCGCCGAGCGCGAGCAGCGTGGCGATCCGCGCTTGTCGATTGCCGAGCGCTACGCCTCACGCGCGGCGTATCTGGAGGCAGCACGCGAGGCCGCACAAAAGCTGGTGGCCGCGCGTTACCTGCTGGCGGAAGATGTTGAGTCTATCGTTGAACGCGCGGGCAAGCGCTGGGAGTGGGTGCATGCGTTGGGCTGAACTAGCGACGCTGCTCGCTTGCGCCTGCGGGCTCATTGCGGGCGCCAGTGTGGCGCAAGTTTATCCCGCAAAAACCGTGCGCCTGGTCGCCCCTTACCCGCCCGGCGGCCCCAACGATTTAATCGCGCGCATTGTCGCGCAGCGCATGACGCAGACGCTCGGGCAGCAATGGATCGTTGAAAACCGCGCGGGCCGCGGCGGCAACATCGGCACCGAACTCGTCGCCAGGTCGCCCGCCGATGGTTACACGCTGGTGCATGGCGGCATGGGCACGCTGACACTGGCGCCCTTTCTCGGCAAGATTCCCTACGATGCGCTGCGCGACTTTGCGCCGGTGACGCTGACCGCGCGCGTGCCGAATGTGCTGGTGGTGCATCCGTCGCTGCCGGTGCGTACGGTGAAAGAACTGGTCGCGCTGGCACGCGCGCGTCCCGGCACGCTCGACTATGCCACCAGCGGCGTCGGCAGCACGCCGCATCTGGCTGCCGCGCTATTTTTGTCGCTGGCCAAGCTCAACATGACGCACATTCCCTACAAGGGCGGCGCGCCGGCCGCCGTGGATGTGGTGGCGGGGCAGGTGCCGATTGCGTTTTTGCCGGTGTCGCCGTTGCTGCCGCACATTGAAGCAGGCAAGGTGCGCGCGCTGGCGGTCAGCAGCTTGCAGCGCTCCGGTTTGTTGTTGGCAGTGCCCACCGTGGCCGAATCCGGGCTGTCGGGTTTTGAGATGAACCCGTGGTTCGGTATCCTCGCGCCCGCAGGAACACCCGGCGCCATTGTCGCGCGGCTCAACACCGAGATCGTGCGCTTTCTCGGTACGCCCGAAGCATTGAAACAACTCGCCGCACAGGGCGCGGATGTCGCTGCCAGCAGCGCGGACGATTTTCTGGCGCTGATAAAATCGGACCTCGCCAAGTGGGGCAAGGTGATTCAGGAGAACGGGATCCGCGGCGAGTAGTGACGGGCATGCGCCGACGTCGAGAATGTGAGTGATGATCTATTGATCTTTCCGTATTTCATTACACCGTTCGGGCTGAGCTTGTCGAAGCCCTGCTGCCCTTCGACAAGCTCAGGGCGAACGGATTGAGTTTGTCACGAATTATGGAAAGATCAATAA
>JAYVQD010000089.1:0-2702 GCA_043777275.1 Nitrosomonadales bacterium | reverse complement strand
TTAAGCCCTTTGCCCGTTCGCCCTGAGCCTGTCGAAGGGCATTTGTGGTTCGACAAGCTCACCACGAACGGCTAAGTGAACAGCATTGGGTCGGGTCTAGCTAAGTAGCATTTCAGCTATCAAAAAAACCTCTGTGGTGAGTTCTGATAGCTGCAATTCGACAGCTCGAAAGCAGCCGATCGCGTGAGGCGGTTCAGGGTCAAAACCAGACCGCTTACCAATCACCGCCATTCACGACAAACCTGACAACAGGCGGCAGCTAATAGTCGACCGCCTCACGCAGCACACCGCCATCCATCAGCTTCGCCAACTCCCCCCGCGTGCGCGGCGCGCGACCGGTTTCCTTTGCCACCCAACTATCCACCGGCAATAAAATATCCGCCAGATCGGGCGGCAAGCAGGCCGGATAGGTGAGGTAGGGCCACGCGTCTTTGACGGTTTCGATATCCAGCCCGGCTGCCTGCGCCACCCAATGCTGTGCGGCTTGCGGCGCGCGCTGTAGTTCATCCGTGGCCGCAATCAGCGCGCGCACGAAGGCGACGATTTTTGGCCGCAGCGCCGGATCGTCAAGATTCGCCTGCATGGTACACAGGTTGAAGCGCTCGCTGTAAACGGAAGGGTCGCAAAACACGATGGCGTCGGCGCCGATCGTGTTGACGGCCCTCTGCATCTGCGGCTCCCATACCGTCATCGCGTCGAGTTGGCCGCTGTGCAGCGCTGGCGGCATCTGCGTGAGCGGCGCGGTGGTTTTGGCCATGAACGGCACGAGCGTCACGTCCTCTGCGGTGAAGCCCACCGTGCGCAACATGCGGTCGAGAAAATATTCGGCCGAGGATTTGCGCATGACGCCGATTCGCTTGCCGCGCAAATCGGCAAGCGCGCCGATGCCCGCCGAGCGGCGCGCGACGATGCGGTACGGACACTCGGCCACGGTCAATATCATGCGCAGATCAGGATTGGCGTAAGAACTGCGCAGCACTTGCGTTTCCGAGTTCGTTGCCAGGTCGGATTTGCCAATGGCGTTGAGGCTCGGCAGATCGTTGTGCTTGCCCCACAGGCTCATCACGCCGCCGTGCGCAAGCACGGTCTTGCCGGGGTAAATCCGGCCGGCGGCCAGCAGCACGGGCGCCATTTCCAGCAGCGACAAATTGCCGTAGATGCGCAACGCGCCGGCGGGGCTGTCAGGGGTTGATGCCATCATGCGAGGGCCTCCTTGCGCTCAGTGTAATACCTGCGGCTCTAAAATCGAGTAAGCTTAATCGTCAACCATCAACCACCAACGCCAACGCCAGACTGAGGAGCCGCTTATGAAGCAACGCACGGGTCAACTCGCAACGTTTGCCGCCGGGCTGTTGCTCGGCATTTCTTTTTCTGTCAACGCGGTGGCGCAGAGTTCTCCTGCCTGGCCCGCCAAACCGATACGGATGATTGTGCCGTATCCGTCGGGCGGCACCTCCGACATTCTTGCGCGCATGGTTGGGCAAAAACTCACCGAAGCGTGGAGCCAGCAGATCCTCGTTGACAGCCGCCCCGGCGCTAACGGCAACATCGGCACCGACATCACGGTGCGCTCGCCGCCCGACGGCTACACGTTTTTACTCACCGACGTGGGCAATCTGATGATCAGCCCTTCGACGTTTTCCAAGCTGCCGTTCGATCCGGTACGTGATCTGGCGCCCATCGGCACGGTATCGTACTCGCCGCATTTGCTGGCGGTGCATCCAAGCGTGCCGGTGAAAAACGTCGCGGAGTTAATCGCGCTCGCCAAAAAGAATCCCGGCAAACTGAATTTCCCCACCGCGCTCGGCGGCGCGCCGCATCTGGCCGGCCTTTCCATGCAAAGCCGTACCGGTGTGCAGTGGGTTTACATCCCCACCAAGGGCGGCCAGCAATCGTTAATGACGGTGGCCACCGGCGAAGGCGATGTGATGTTTCTGGGCATGCTGCAAACGCTGCCGCACGTGAAAATCGGCCGCGTCAAAGTGATCGCGATTTCCAGCGAGAAGCGTGACCCCGCATTGCCTGACATTCAAACGGTGGCAGAGACGCCGGGCTTTGAAGGCTTTCACACCGGCTCATGGCAAGGCATTTTAGGCCCGGCGAAATTGCCCGCCGAGATCATCAACAAATTCAGCGGCGAACTGCGGCGCATCCTCGCAATGCCCGACGTAAAAGAAAGACTCGGCACGCAAGGCACCGTGCCGCTGATTATGTCGCCCGCTGAAACCGGCAAGTTTTTGCTCGCGGAAAAAGACCGCTGGGCGAAAGTGGTGAAGGAGTCGGGCTTTAAGATGGAATAGCAGAAGAATAAAATATTCAATAAAAACAAATACTTATGTTACATCCATGGTAAGTATTGCTTGCCCCTTTCAGCAGTGGCATCTACACATCTCTACACAACGGTCCCCTCGCAACAAAGTCGTAGGGTGCGCATCGCGCACGCGGATACACACGTAACGCGTGCGCGGTGCGCACCCTACCGTTGGCCTGGATGGGACAAATCATTGTTACCGCAGTGAGTGTTGTGGGTAATGATCAGACGCGGGGCGAGGGGACCGTTGTGTAGGCTCTTTCGGGGTAGATTTTTTCTTTATTGCGGGCAGCTATTGATCTTTCCGTATTTCATTACACCGTTCGGGCTGAGCTTGTCGAAGCCCTGCTGCCCTTCGACAAGCTCAGGGCGAACGGATTGGGTTTGTCAC
>JAYVQD010000088.1:0-10670 GCA_043777275.1 Nitrosomonadales bacterium | reverse complement strand
GGTAGGGTGCGCACTGCGCACCGTGAATCTACGATTGCGCGTGCGCAGTGCGCACCCTGCAATGCGGGGGCGCTATTATAACCTATTGTTTTTATTATATTTTTAAGAGGGTGCCCAGCGCAGATCCAGCGTCAGCGGAAACGCCGGATTGAGCGCTTCCGGCTGCACCAACATCGGCCCCGGCGTGTGCCCGTGATCCCAAAACCGCGCCACGCGCCGCGCTTCGGCTTCAAACGCATTTACCGGAAACGTGTCGTAGTTGCGGCCACCCGGATGTGACACGTGATAGGTGCAGCCGCCGAGTGAACGTTTGTTCCAGCTATCGACCACATCAAACACCAGCGGCGCCTGCACCGCGATGGTGGGGTGCAGCGCGGACGGCGGGCTCCACGCGCGAAAGCGCACACCGGCGACGAACTCGCCCGGCACGCCGGTGGGATGCAGCGGCAACGCGCGGCCATTACACGCAACGATATGGCGCGATTCCGTCAACCCGTTCACCTTCACTTGCAAACGCTCGACCGATGAATCGACGTAGCGCGCGGTGCCAGCGACGTTGACTTCTTCGCCCAGCACGTTCCACGGTTCAATCGCCTGCCGCAGTTCGAGCCGCACGTTCTCGTAAGTGGCCGTGCCGTAACGCGGAAAACGAAATTCGATGAACGGCGCGAACCAACTGAAATCGAAGGCATAGCCCGCGCGCTGCAAATCACGCACCACGTCGAGCATATCGGCGGCGACAAAATGCGGCAGCATGAAACGATCGTGCAGTTGCGTGCCCCAGCGGATCAATTTGCCTTCGTAAGGCGTTTTCCAGAAGCGCGCTACCAGCGTGCGCAGCAGCAGCATCTGCGTCAGGCTCATGTGCGCATGCGGCGGCATTTCAAAACCGCGAAATTCCACCAGCCCCAGCCGTCCGGTGGCGCTGTCGGGCGAGTACAGCTTGTCGATGCAAAATTCCGCGCGATGGGTGTTGCCCGTCAGGTCAACCAACAAGTTGCGCAACAAGCGGTCTACCAGCCATGGCGTCAGCGATTCTTCGCCTGCCAACTGTTTCAGCGCCATCTGCTGAAAGGCGATGTCCAGCTCGTACAGATTGTCGTCGCGCGCCTCATCGACGCGCGGCGCCTGACTGGTGGGGCCGATAAACGAGCCGGAAAACAGATACGACAGCGCCGGATGATTCTGCCAATAGGTAATCAGGCTGCGCAGCAAATCGGGACGCCGCAGCAGAGGGCTGTCCGCAGGCGTTGCCCCGCCGAGCGTGACGTGATTGCCGCCGCCGGTGCCGGTGTGACGGCCGTCGAGCATGAACTTTTCCGCGCCCAGGCGCGTCAGCCGCGAGGCTTCGTAGAGCGCGAGGGTGTTGGCTGTCAGTTCATTCCAGGTCGCGCACGGATGAACGTTGACTTCAATCACGCCGGGGTCGGGCGTGACGTGCAGCGCGCGGATGCGCGGATCGGGTGGCGGGCCGTAGCCTTCGAGGCGTATCGGGATTACCGGAGGACCGAGTTCCTGCGTGACCTGCTCCAGCGTGGCGAGCAGATTGAGAAAATCCTCCGCGCGTTTGAAGGGCGGCAGGAACGCATGCAAGCGTCCGTTGCGCACTTCGATGCACAAGGCGGTGCGCACCACGTCGCGCGGCTTGGTTTTTTCGGGTGCGGTCTGGGCGTGTTTCGCGTGGCGGTTTTTTTCGGCGGCGGTGTGCGCATCGTGCAAGTTACCGCGATCATCGAACGGATCGCGCTCGAACTCAGGCTCGATCTCCTGCGGCAGCCGCTCGGGTAACGAGGCCAGCGGCAGGCGATTGCCCAAGGCCGAATCGCCGAACAGCAGGAACAAGCGCTCGCGCTTCACCGGCCACGGTGAGCTTTGCCAATGGGTGGCGCCGGAAGACGCAGTAGATTCGCCGGCCTCGCTCGCTTTCAACGGCAGCACAAAACCGGCGGGCGTCTGCGGGCCGCGATCCAGCGCGCGACGCAGGCGCGAGCGCTCGTCGGCGTCTTTCAGCGGCACGGTGAGCGGATCGATATTCACCGGCAGCCGTGCCTCGGCACCGAGCAGCAGCAACGGGTCTTCGTAAGCCTCAATCACTAACGCCTCGGCGAGGCCCAGCGCGCGCGCCATCGCTTGCGCGTAGCGCCGCGCATCGTCCGTGGTGGCGGTAGCAGGCGTCGCATCGGACGCAATCAACGCGGGGTTTTTCCACACCGGTTTGCCGTCGTGACGCCAGTAAATGCCCAGCGCCCAGCGCGGCAGCGGTTCGCCCGGATACCACTTGCCCTGGCCGTAGAACACTGCCGCGCCCGTCGCGTAGCAGTCTTTCAGGCGCCACGTGAGTTGTTCAGCCAGAGCCCATTTTTTGGGCGACAGGGCGGTGATGTTCCATTCCGCGCCCTCCATGTCGTCGATGGAAACGAAGGTGGGTTCGCCGCCTTGCGTCAGGCGCACATCATTTGCGGCGAGTTCCGTGTCTACCTGCTTGCCGAGGCGATCGATATCCTGCCATTGCACCGGCGTGTAAGGCCGGGTGACGCGCGGGTCTTCGTGGATGCGCGTCACCGTCATCGCAAAATCGAATTTCGTTTCGCACGGATCGACCTCGCCGATGATGGCGGCGGCGCTGGCCGGCGACGGCGTGCAGGCCAGCGGTATGTGGCCTTCACCGGCGAGCAGCCCGGAGGTCGGATCGAGTCCAATCCAGCCTGCGCCGGGAATGTAGGCTTCGGCCCACGCATGCAGATCGGTGAAGTCATGCGCCGGACCGGAAGGGCCGTCCAGCGATTTAACGTCAGCGGTCAGTTGAATCAGATAGCCCGACACAAAGCGCGCCGCCACACCGCAGTGGCGCAGCAATTGCACCAGCAGCCAGCCGCTGTCGCGGCACGAGCCGCTGGCCAGCGCGAGGGTCTGTTCACCCGTTTGCACGCCCGGTTCCATTCTGACCAAGTATTTGATTTTATTGGATAATTTTTGGTTAATCGCGACCAGAAAATCAATCGTATTGCCGCCGTCGCGCCAGTGTTGTGCGCGAAATTCGGCGAGCCATTGCGTCAGCAGCGGACCGCGTTCTTCAATCGAGAGATAGGGCGTGAGGTCTTTTGCCAGATCATCGCGATAGTTGAACGGAAAGTGATCGGCATGACTTTCCATGAAGAAGTCGAACGGATTCACCACCGTCATGTCGGCGACCAGATCAACGGTGATTTCGAGTTCGCGCGCTTTTTCCGGGAACACGAAACGCGCGATGTAGTTGCCGAAAATATCCTGCTGCCAGTTGACGAAGTGCTGTTCCGGCTTGACGTTTAGCGAATACGACAGCACCGGTGTGCGGCAATGCGGCGCGGGACGCAGGCGGACTTCGTGCGCGGACAGCGTGACCGGACGCTCGTAAACGTAGCGTGTGGTGTGATGCAGTGCGACCTGGATGCTCATGGCCGTATCTTTGCGGGGCGCGCGGCGCTAATGGGCATCGGGAACACCATCGCCATTCCAGTCAGGATTGGGCAATTGCGCGAACACCCGGCGCAAGCCCTCACCCCATTCGGTGTGGATCATTCTGAAATAGGCATCCGTTTCATCGACGCGCCGCTGCACGCGCACCGTGAGGCTGTTGTTGTCGTAGATCAGCAGGTCTATCGGCAGGCCCACCGAGATGTTGCTGCGCATGGTGGAGTCAAACGACACCAGCACGCATTTCGCGGCCTCCATCAGTTGCGTGTTGCGCTTGATCACGCGGTCGATTACCGGCTTGCCGTATTTGCTCTCACCGATCTGGAAATAGGGCATTTCCGGCGCGGCCTCGATGAAGTTGCCTTCGCTGTAAATGTGGAACAGGCGCTGCGGTTCGCCGCGGATTTGTCCGCCGACGATGAAGGATGCGCCGGCATCGATATTGTGTTGCTGCAAATAAGGCCCGTCGCGGCGGCGTACTTCGCGCAAGGCATTGCCGACCAGTTCGGCGATTTCAAACATAGATTGCGCGTTATGCACGGTTTTGTTGGAATCGCTGCCGCGCGCCTGATGTTCGAGCAGGTTGATGGCGCTTTGGGTGATCGACAGGTTGCCCGAACTCATAATGACGATCAGGCGCTCATGGTCATGCGCGATCACATGCATTTTGCGAAAGGTGGCGACCTGATCGACACCCGCATTGGTGCGCGAATCGGAGGCGAACACCATGCCGGCATCCAGCGTAAGAGCGACGCAGTAAGTCATGTTCGTGGTGTAAAGCGGTTGGGAGTCATGAAACGGAGTTTACTCTTTTGCCTATGACAGGGTGCAGACCAGGGTGCAGATCAGGGTGCGGCGGCCGCGCCAGCCGTCGACACGCGGGAGGTTAGAGCGAGACTTGTTTCTGCGAATACACCGGCACCAGAAAATCTTCGTCGATTTCGGTGGTCAGCAACGACAGTTTTTCGAGAAAATCCATCAGGTATTCGTGCAGGCCAAGGGCGATGATCTGCCCGGTGCGTCCGTAATGCAGTTGCGCGTGCAGCTCGCCCGCAAGCCGCTCCGCCTCAATCGAGGATTCGTCGCATAACTCGCGCAGGATGTCGTAGATTTCGTTCATGCAGGCGTGCAGCGAGCGCGGCACGTCGGCACGCAGGATCAGCAGTTCCGCCACTTTCATCGGTGTGATCAGATCGCGGTAGATCTTGCGGTAGGAATCAAATGCTGACAGCGAGCGCAGCAGCGCGCCCCATTGATAGTAGTCAACCGCGCCGCCGACATCGGCGGCGCTCGGCAGCAGTGTGTGATATTTCACGTCCAGCAGGCGCGCGGTGTTGTCGGCGCGTTCCATGAAGGTGCCGAGGCGGATAAAGTTATAACCCTCGTCGCGCAGCATGGTGCCAAACGTTACGCCGCGAAACTGGTGTGAGCGCATTTTTACCCAGTCGAAAAACTCGCCGAGTCCGCCGGCGTGCAGCCGGTCGTAATCCTGATTGCGGATCTCCAGCCACGCCGCGTTGATGTCTTCGTACATTTCCGAGGTGATCGCGCCGCGCACGGTGCGCGCGTTCTCGCGCGCCGACTGTATGCATGAATACAGGCTCGACGGGTTGGCGGGGTCCAGCACCATAAAGCGCAGCACGTTGTCGGACGACAGCACACCCGGATAGCGTTCGTAATACGCGCTGGCGAGCCCGCTGATGACCAGCGGCAGCGCCCAAGGCTCGGCCCACGATTGATCCGATTCCTGAATGCGATAGGGCAGCAGGGACATGCGATACGTCACATCGAGCAGACGCGCGGTGGTCTCGGCGCGCTCAATATGGCGCGACATCCAGTAGAGGTTGTTGGCGGCGCGGCTTAACATGGTTATTCCTCAAGCACCCAGGTGTCCTTCGTTCCGCCGCCCTGCGAGGAGTTCACCACCAGCGAGCCTTCGCGCAACGCCACTCGCGTGAGCCCGCCCGGCACCAGCGTTACCGTTTTGCCCGACAGCACGTACGGACGCAGATCGACATGGCGCGGCGCGATGCCCGCGTCGCAAAACGTGGGGCAAGCCGACAACGCGAGCGTGGGCTGCGCGATGTAGTTGGCGGGGTGGTGCAAAATGCGTTCACGAAAATCGGCGATTTGCTGTTTGGTGTAGGCAGGCCCGACCAGCATGCCGTAGCCGCCGGAGCCCTGCACCTCTTTCACCACCAGCTCCGGCAGATGATCGAGCACATATTTGAGGTCATCGGCGCGGTCTAGGCACCACGTCGGCACGTTGGCCAGAATCGGCTCTTCGCCGAGATAAAAGCGGATCATTTCCGGCACGTAGATGTAGGTGGATTTGTCGTCGGCGACGCCGGTGCCGATGGCGTTGGCCAGCGTCACGCGCCCGGCGCGATAGGCAGCAAACAGCCCCGGCACGCCGAGCGAGGAATCAGCGAGAAACGCGAGCGGATCGAGATAATCGTCGTCGATGCGGCGATAGATTACGTCTACTTTTTGCGGGCCGCGCGTGGTGTGCATGTAGACGGTGTTACCGGTGACCGATAGATCCTGCCCTTCGACTAATTCAACGCCCATCTGCTGCGCGAGGAACGCGTGCTCGAAATAGGCGCTGTTGTAGGCGCCCGGCGTCAGCACCACCACGGTGGGATTGGACACGCCCGCGGGCGCCACCGCGCGCAGGTTGTCGAGCAACACGTTGGGGTAGTGTTCGATGGGCGCCACCGGCATGCGCGAAAACAATTCGGGAAACAGCCGCATCATCATTTTGCGGTTTTCCAGCATGTACGACACGCCGGACGGCGTGCGCAAGTTGTCTTCGAGCACGTAGAACTGGTCTTGCCCGGTCTTGACGATATCGATGCCGGCGACGTGGATATACACATCGCCGGGCACGTCGAAGCCACGCATTTCAGGACGGTACAGTTTGTTGCCCAGCACTTGCTGCTCGGGTATCACGCCGGCCTTGATGATCTCCTGCCCGTGATAGATGTCTTTCAGAAACGCGTTGAGCGCGCGCACGCGCTGGCAGGCGCCGTCGCTGATGGTTTTCCACGCTTCCGCGCGCAACACGCGCGGAATGATGTCGAACGGGATCGAACGTTCCACGCCGCCTTCATCGCCGTACACCGCAAAGGTGATGCCCAGCCGCGTGAACAGCGTGTCGGCCTCGCGTTGCTTTTGCAACAGGAATTCAATCGGCTTGCCTTCCAGCCACTGCGCATACGACTGGTAATGCGCATGCACCGCGCCCGCTTCGCGGTACATTTCGTTGTAGAACGCCGGACTGATGGCGGCTGCTTTCACGGTGCGATAGATGTTATATAAGTATTTGTTTTAAAACGACTTTTAGTTTATCGCTACTGCTGCTAACGGTAGATGACAATCCGTAGCCGGATGCCACGACGATACACTGGAAAGCGCTGCGCGGTAAGATACATTTTTTTAAAACGGTATTTTTCATGACCTATTGTGTTGCAGCCCTGACCCATCAGGGAATCGTCTTCGCTTCTGATTCGCGCACCAACGCTGGCGTGGATCATCTGGCCACTTACAGCAAAATGACCGTGTTCGAGGCGCCGGATGAGCGCGTGATGGTGCTGCTCGGGGCGGGCAATCTCGCGTCGACGCAAAGCGTGATAAGCCTGCTCAAGCTGCGCATGAAAAGCGAGCAGGGAGAGATCAACCCCGACGGCATGCTGGGGCTGCGCAGTCTGTATGACATCGCCGCACTGGTCGGTGATACGGTGCGCGAAGTGATCGTGCGCGACGGGACGATTCTGACGCAGCAGAACATTGATCCCGGCTGCACCTTTATTCTGGGCGGGCAGATCAACGGCAAATCGCAGCGCCTGTTTCACATCTATCCGCAGGGTAATTTCATTGAATCGGGCGTGGATACCAATTTTTTTCAGATTGGCGAAACCAAATACGGCAAGCCCATCATTGATCGCGTCGTCAAATACGATACTTCGTTGAAGGATGCCGCCAAGTGCCTGCTGGTATCGTTCAACTCCACCATGCGCAGTAATCTGTCGGTGGGGCTGCCGATTGATCTGTTGGTGTACGAGAAAAATACGCTGCGGGTCACGCTGCGGCGGCGTTTTGTCGAGGGCGATGCCTATTATTCCGAGATCGGCCGCTTCTGGTCGAAGGGGTTGCAGCGCGTGTTTGCCGAAGCGCCGGACGTGCCGTGGGATTGATCGCGCGCCGCCCGCGACAATCCTTTGCGGATGTCGATTACCCTGAAGCGCTGCGCCGTGCGAGGGCGATGATTCCGTTTTTGAAGGAACGTGCCGCCGCGCAGGAAACCGCTACGCACATGACCGATGACGTGCTCGACGCGTTTCACGAAAACGGTCTGCTGCGCTATATGCAACCCAAAGCGTGGGGCGGCATGGAGTTGCCGTACGTGTCGATGGTGGATCTGACGGATCTGCTGGGGCAGGGCGATGCGTCATCGGCGTGGACGTTTACCAACTTGAGTGCGCATCACCGGTTGCTGTCGATGTGGCCCATGCAATGCCAGGAAGAAGTCTGGGGTGACAATCCCGACGCGGGTATTGCCTCGGGCATTGCGTATGTGCAGGGCCAGGGACGACGCGTGGATGGCGGGCTGGTGCTGTCAGGCCAATGGGGATTTTCGTCGGGCGTGGATGTGAGCGAATGGAACATGCTGGCCTGCGTGGTGCGCGACGGCGATGGTGACAACGGCAGGCCGGTGGATTGGGTGATGAACATGGTGCCGCGCGCCGACTACGAAATCATCGACGACTGGCAGACGCTGGGCATGCGCGGCACCGGCAGCCGCTCGGTGCGCTGCAAAGAAATTTTTGTGCCGGCGCATCGCGCGCTGTCGATGGCGGTGGGCAGGCCCGGGCATGAATTCCCCGGTTTGAAGGTGCATACCAATCCGATTTATAAAATTCCGCTGTCGGGCTTCGGAGGCTATGGCATTGGCGGTTCGATGATCGGCAATGCGCAAGCCGCGCTGGATGCGACCATCGAACACGTCAAGTCACGCAGCACCAGTTACACCGGCGCGAGCATGCGCGATTTTCAAACCGTGCAGCAACGCGTGGCATTGGCCGCGGGCAAAATCGACGCGGCGCGCGTGTGGTTGCGCAACGATTGCATCGAGGCGCACGAAATCGCCAAAGCCGGCGGAACATTCGATACGCTGACCAAACTGAAATATCGCCGCAACAGCGCGATGGCGGTCAGGATGGCGACCGAGGCGGTGGACACGTTGCACGAAATGGCGGGCGCGAACGGCATCTACGACAGCTTTCCGATTCAGCGCTATTTTCGCGATGCGCATGCGGCGTCGGGGCACATCAATTTCAGCATGGATGCGCAGTTGCCGACGTGGGGTTTGGTGGCGCTGGGCGGAGAGTTCAAGAGTCCGACATTCTAGGTGTAACACTATGATTTTAAATAATATATTTTCCGTGTTCGCTGCGGGGCTGCTGGCCATCACGGCGCACGCCGCCGATACCGCTTCGACAGGCCCAGGACAGGCTTATCCGCAGCGCGCGGTGCGCGTGTTGATTCCGTTTCCACCGGCGGGTGCGGGCGATATTCTCGGGCGCATGGTGACGGTGCGGCTGACCGAGGCGATGGGCCAGCAGTTCATCAACGACAACCGGCCCGGCGGCGGACAAGTGATTGCGACGGAACTCGCGGCGCGTGCGAATCCCGATGGCCACACGCTGTTTCTGGCGAGCGCCACGCACGCGATCAATCCGGCGCTGTTGAAAAAACTGCCGTACGATTCGGTGAAGGATTTTTCGTTTATCACGCTGGTGGCGGATTCGCCGCTGTTGTGCGTGGCGAATCCGGCGCTCGGCGCGAGCAATTTGAAAGAGCTGATTGCCATCGCCAAATCCAAACCGGGGCGCATCAACTATGCGACCTCCGGGCCGGGCACCGGTGGCCATCTGGCGGTGGAGTTGATTAAATACAACGCCGGTATCGACATGGTTCACGTGCCGTACAAGGGCGCGGGGCCGGCGTTAACCGATGTGATCGGCGGGCAGGTGCAGGTGATGTGTACCAGTCCGCTTGCCGTGCTGCCGCACGCCAAAAGCGGGCGGCTGCGCGCGATTGCGATGACCAGCGCCAAACGGTCGCGCGCTGCACCGGAGATACCCACCGTGGCGGAGCAAGGGTTTCCGGGCTATCAGGCGTCGCTGTGGTATCAGATGTTAGCGCCAGCGCAAACGCCCGCGCCGGTAGTACAGCGCCTGCATGCGGAAATCACGCGCATTTTGAAGTTGCCGGATTTCATCGAGCAACTCGCCGCGCAGGGCGGCGAGCCCTTGGGCAGCACCCCGCAGGAGGCACGCCGCTTTACGCAAGCCGAGACTGAGCGCTGGACGACGTTGATCCGCAAAACCAATATCAGCGCGCAGTGATTTCGTAGGGTGCGCACCGCGCACCGCTGTATGCAGAGGAATAGAAAATGACCGCCAGCATTATCCTTTACGACCCCACCGCCCCGCGCGCCACAGTGCCCGAGAAGGTCGAAGCCGCCAAGCCCACGCTCGAATCACTCGTGGGCAAAGTAGTCGGATTTATTGACAACGCCAAACCGAATTTCAATCACCTGGCCGACGACATCGGCGAGTTTCTGATGAGCAAATATGGCGTCAAGCAGGTGTTGAAGCGCCGCAAGCGCGCGGCCTCGGTGCCTGCACCAGAAAACGTTTATCGGGAGTATGCCGAGCAATGCGACCTGGTGATTACCGGGTCGGGCGACTGAGGCTCCTGCACGTCGTGGAGTATCCACGACGGTGTTGAAATCGCCAAACGCGGCCGCGCGGCAATGACCGTGGTGTCCAATGCGTTCACCTCGCTGGGCCGCGCGCAGGCGCGCGCGTTGGGGCATGCCAATCTGCCGCTGGCGGTGATCCCGCATCCGTTCGGCAGTTGCACGCGTGAAGAGGTGAGCGCACTGGCCGAGCAATGCGTGGACGAGATTGCCCGGTTGGCCGCGGCGAAATGAGTGCGGCGCCCGACGTGATACCCCTGACCCGGGCCGAACTGGTAGAAGCACCCGATGACCTCGACGAGCTGATCGAATTTTTCCATGCGCGCCGCTGGAGCGATGGCCTGCCCATCGTGCCGCCCACGCGCGAACGCGTCGAACGCATGCTCTCCTGCACCAGGCGCAAGGCCGATGAGGTGGTGGCGAAAGTCGCGCCGGGTTATGGCGCGGCCAC
>JAYVQD010000087.1:0-10682 GCA_043777275.1 Nitrosomonadales bacterium | reverse complement strand
CATCGACCAGCATGCCGCCGGGCAGATTGGTCAGTGCGCCGACCAGATGCTGCAGTGAGATAATGAGGCCGATCTGCGTAAAGGACAGCCCCAGTTCTTTGCCGATAATCGGCAGCAGCACGTAGAACGTCGCCGGGTACCAGTGCGTAATCAGGTGCCCGCCGGTGATGAGCCACACGTCTTTGAAGCCCAGCAACTGGGTGAATGATTTGGTGGCGGCGCTCACAATGTGATTTCTGATTTTTAGAGTGAAAATTATAGCATCGACCGGGTGCGGCGAAGACTCCGGCTATAATGCGGGCCTTCCTTTCGTAGTTAAACTTTTCTGATTTTTTCGCAATGACGCACCCCACCCGCAACGATCTCGAACGGCTCTTCAGCCCACAATCCATCGCCCTCATCGGCGCGTCGCAAGACCTGGCGACCATCAGCGGCCAGCCGTTGAGCCATCTGGTGACGCACGGCTATCAGGGCAAGTTGTATCCGGTGAATCCGCGTTACAGCGAAATTCTCGGCCATAAATGTTATCCGTCGCTCGCGGATCTACCCGAAGCGCCTGACCTTGCGCTGATTCTGATTAACGCATCGCGCGTGGCCGACATGCTGGAGCAGTGCGGTGAAAAAGGCGTGCCGTATGTTTATATTTTCAGTTCCGGGTTTTCGGAAACCGGCGGCGACGGCATCGCGCTGCAACAGCGGCTGATTGCGATTGCCAGAAAATACAACATGGGGGTGATCGGCCCCAACTGCCAGGGCTTGATTAACGTCGCGGAAAAAATCTATGCCGGCTTCGGTTCGGTGTTTTACTCCGACTATCCCGCGGGCGCGGTGAGCATGGTGTCGCAGTCCGGCGGATTCGGATTTTCGGTGTTGAATCTGTCGTCGCTCGACGGCGGCCTTGCATTTCGCCAAATGGCCACCACCGGCAACGAGATCGGCGTTTCCACGCTCGACTTCATCGATTACTTCATCCGCGATCCGCACACCGAAGTGATCGCGGGCTATGTCGAGGGCGCCAAGGACGCAAGCCGTATCACTGAAATCGGTTACAAGGCGATGGCCGCGGGCAAGCCGATTTTGATGTGGAAAGTCGGCAACACTGACGAGGGCCAAAAAGCCGCCGCCTCGCACACCGCCAACCTCGGCGGCGCAATGGCGCTGTATCAGGCGGCATTCAAGCAGACCGGCATTATTCAGGTGGACGACATCCAGGATGTCGTCGATTACGGGCGCATTTTTCGCGGCAAGAAATTGCCCAAGGGTAACCGCATTGCCATCATCACCGTTTCGGGCGGCGCGGGTATTTTGATGACCGACGAATGCATTGCGCGCGGCATGCAACTGGCAAAGCTCACGCCGGAATCGGTGGCGAAGCTGAAGGAATTTGTGCCGTCGTTCGGCTCGATCGGTAACCCGGTGGATGTGACCGCAGGTATTTTTAATGATCTCTCGCTGATTAACCGCACGCTGCAAATCATTGTCGATGATCCCGGCGTGGATTGCATCGCCATGATTAACGCTTCGCTGCAAGGCGAGATCGCACAAAAAATCGCCAGCGAAATTGTCGCGGTGGCCGCGACCACGGATAAACCCATCGCGCTGGCTTGGAGCGCGCGCGACGTGAAAGCGCCCGAAGCCTACGCGCTGCTCGAAGGCGCGCGCATCGCGCATTACAAATCGCCGGTGCGTTGCGGGCGCGCGTTTGCCGCGCTGAGTGGTTACGCCGAAGCGAAGCGCCGTATTCAAGCGCAGCGCAATGAGCAGCCGCTGGTGTTGAAAAAAATTCAATCAAAACAAATACTTACCAATAGATCAACCGACGTTGCCGAATACGAGGCGAAAAAGGTTCTGGCCGAATACGGCATCAGCGTGACGCAGGAAGCACTCGCCACCACGCGCGAACAAGCGCTACTGATCGCCAAAAAAATCGGCTATCCGGTGGCGATCAAAGTGCAATCCGCGGATATTTCGCACAAGACCGAAGCCCGCGCCGTGAAGCTGGGCTTGGCATCGGACACGGAACTCACCGCAGCGTACGACGAAGTGCTGGCCAACGCCCAAGCCTACAACGCAAAAGCAAAAATCGACGGCGTGCTGGTGCAGGAAATGCTGCGCGGCGGCACCGAGGCGATACTCGGCATCACCAACGATCCGCTGTTCGGCCCGGCAGTAATGTTCGGTCTGGGTGGGATTTTTGCCGAGATCATGAAAGATGTTTCGTTCCGCCTGGCGCCAGTCACGCTATCGATGGCGCGCGAGATGATCGCCGAAATCAAAGGCTATCCTTTATTAACGGGAGCGCGTGGCCGTCCACACGCCGACATCGACGCGCTGGCCGATGCGATAGTGAAGTTGTCCGCGCTGGCGGTGGATTTGAAGGACCATGTCGCCGAACTCGATATCAATCCGCTGTTCGTGATGGAGTGCGGCAAGGGTGTTAAGGCGGCGGATGCTTTGATTAAACCCAGGATCAAAACTTAAAATATTTCGCCGCAGTTTTCGCGGATTTACGCAGATAAGGTCAACCCCAGTGACGTCGTTCCCGCGAAGGCGGGAATCCATAACGCATCGTCCTATCGATAATTGCATGGATTCCCGCCTTCGCGGGAATGACGGTTGTAGGGATGTTGAATCTGTGTAAATCTGTGAAAACTGCGGCAAAAATTCGGTTGAATTTTCACAGGTGCAGCCCATGAACAACCACGTAACCCCCGAAATACGCGCGCTGTGCGATGAAGTCGCCCGCTTTTTACGCAAAGAAGTTGATCCGCGTTCGCGCGAGATTGAAGAAACGGATGCCATCCCCGATGAACTGATGAAGCTCGCGCGCGAGATGGGTTTGTTCGGGCTGACGATTCCCGAAGAGTACGGCGGCAGTGGTCTCACGCTCGCCGGCAAGTGCGCCATCGAAGAGGAAATGGGCAAGACCAACTACGGCTTTGCCACGGTGATCGGCAACCACACGGGTATCAGCACCGCCGGTATTGTTGCGCTGGGCAATGAGGCGCAAAAGAAAAAGTATCTGCCGAAGATGGCCACCGGCGAGTGGGTGGGCACATTTTCGCTGACCGAGCCGCAGGCCGGTTCGTCACCCGCCGATATGCGCACCATGGCGGTGAAAAAAGGTGATCGCTACATCCTCAACGGCGAAAAAATTTACATCACCAACGCCAGCATCGCGAATGTGTTCACCGTGATGGCGATCACCGATAAGTCGAAAGGCATCAAGGGTATTTCAGCGTTTATCGTGGAGCGCAATTTCAAGGGCTTCAGCGTCGGCAAGAACGAATTGAAAATGGGCATGCACGGCTGCTCCACCGCGCCGCTGGCGTTTACCGATTGCGAAGTGCCCGCTGAAAATCTGCTCGGCGGCGAGGGCCTGGGCTATATCCAGGCGATGAAAACGCTGACCGCCGGGCGCGTCACCGTGTCCGCGCGCTGCTGCGGCATGATGGATCATCTGATTAGCCGCTGTGTCGATTACATGAAAGTGCGCACGCAGGGCGGCAAAAAACTTGCCGAGCATCAGGGTTTGCAGTGGATGCTGGCGGACATGAGCGTGCAGCGCGACGCCGCGCGCGGGCTGACCTATCGCGCGATTGATGCGCTGATGCGCGGCGAGCGCGGCACCATGGAAGCGTCTGCCGCCAAACTGTTTTCCACCGAGGCGCTGGGCAAGGTGGTCGATTGCGCGGTGCAAATCCACGGCGGCATGGGCTACATGCGCGAAGCCGGCATTGAAACAACCTATCGCGATGCGCGTATCGTGCGTATCTACGAAGGCTCATCGGAGATACAGCGCAATATCATTGGTGGTCTGCTGCTCAAAGACTAATATTGTAAGTATTTGTTTTTAAGGGAATATTTGTGGCTAGCGTCAAAGCGTTACTCAGCCTCGAAGGGCAAATCAGCGTCGTTACCGGCGGCGCCACCGGCATCGGATTTCAAATGGCGACGGGGCTTGCGGAAGCGGGGTCAAACATCGTCCTGTGTTCGCGCAAGGTTGAAGTATGCGAAGCGTCATGCGCCGAACTGGAAAAGCTCGGCGTGCAAACGCTGGCGGTGGCATGCGATGTCACCAAGCCCGATCAGGTCGAAGCGATGAAAGACGCGATCCTGAAAAAATTCGGTCGCGTCGATATGTTGATGAACAATGCAGGCCGCGCGTGGGTGGCAGCGCCTGAAGACATGCCGCTCGATCGCTGGCAGCAGGTGATGGATTTGAATATCAATGCAGCGCTGATTTGTTCACAGGTGATCGGTCGCGAATTCATCAAACAAAAACGCGGCAAGATTATCAACATCGCTTCGATCGCGGGCATGGTGGGGCGCAACCCTGCGGCGTATAGCTCCATTGCCTACAGCACGAGCAAGGGCGCGCTGGTGCATTTCACGCGTGATCTCGCGGTGAAATGGGCGCAGCACAATATTCAGGTCAACTGCATTTGCCCAGGCTTTTTTGTCACGCCGCTGAATGAAAAATTGTTTGAACGTAATCGGGAATACCTGGAGGCCGAGGTTCCGTCGCATCGCACCGGCGGGCCGGACGATCTGAAAGGCGCGGCAGTGCTGCTGGCGTCACGCGCCTCGGATCACATTACCGGCGTGATACTGCCGGTGGATGGCGGGACGGTGGCTTGGTGAGAAAGAACTTATTAACCGCAGATGAACACGGATGGACACAGATAACCCCACCGCCGTCGTTCCCGCGCAGGCGGGAACCCATAACACAGTGCTACTTGAGACGCCGCATGGGTTCCCGCCTGCGCGGGAACGACAGGCGCTGAGTATTTGTTCTTATCCGTGTTTATCTGTGTTCATCTGTGGTTAAAAAGGTTTTGACCGTATGCCCAACAACAATCGCAAATACCCCGACCTTCACGATCACCTCGCTGCGCTGAAAAAAGCCGGCCTCTTGCTGACCGTTGATCGTGAAATCAACAAAGACTCAGAGATGCATCCGCTGGTACGCTGGCAGTACGTGGGCGGTATCGAGCAGGATGAACGCCGCGCATTTTTGTTTACCAACGTCGTCGATGGCAAAGGTCGCAAGTATAAATTCCCCGTGGTGGTGGGTGCGCTGGCGGCGAATCCGGCGGTGTATCTGCTGGGCATGCAGTCATCCGCCGAGGATGTCGAAAAGCGCTGGAGAGATGCGACCGCGCATCCGATACCGCCGCGCGTGGTCGAGAATGCAGCGTGTCAGGAGGTCGTCATCGAAGGTGATGCGCTGCAAGGCGAGGGCAATGGCCTCGACAGCATTCCGATACCGATTTCCACGCCGGGCTTTGACAGCACTCCCACGCTGACCGCCACCAATGTGATTACCAAAGACCCCGATTCCGGTATTCAAAATCACGGCACGTATCGCGCGGGCTTGAAAGCCTCGGATCGATTGGTGATTCGCATGGCCACGCGCACCGGCGGCGCGGGTGGTTACCGGCATTACGTCAAGCATCAGCAGCGCGGCGACAAAGAAATGCCCTGCGCGATCGTGCTGGGGTGCCCGCCGAGTGTTGCGTATGTGGCGCCGATGAAACTGCCGATAGACGTGGATGAAATCGGCGTCGCGGGCGGGCTGGTGGGCGCACCCATCAACGTGGTCAAGGCGCGCACGGTGGATTTGATGGTACCGGCCGAAGCGGAGATCGTGATCGAAGGTTATTGTGACACCGAGTACCTTGAACCCGAAGGCCCCTTTGGTGAATCCCATGGCCACGTCGCGCTGGAGGAATTCAATATCCCCATGCGCGTGACCGCGATCACGCACCGCAAGGACGCGGTGGTGGCGTCGTACCTGTCGCAGGTGACGCCCAGCGAATCCAGCGCGATCAAGCTGGTGTCGTACGAACCGATGTTTCTGAACCACTTGCGCAAGACGCTGGGTATACGCGGGGTCAAGCGCGTCAAACTGCATGAGCGGCTCACCGCGCTGCGGCGCATTATCATTATCGTGCTGGAGAAGAACACCCCGCGCACCGAAATCTGGCGTGCGCTGCAAGGCGCGAGCGCGTTTCGCGCCGACTGCGGAAAAATCTGCATCGCGGTGGATGAAGACATCGATCCTGAAAATTCCGATGCGCTGTTCTGGGCGATGGCATTTCGCATGAACCCGGTAGACGATCTGCAAGTGATTAACTACCGCAGCCCCGGCCACGGCCCGGAGCGCGAACACGAGGCCGAACGCCAGGACGCCACGCTGCTGATGGACGCCACCAAAAAAGAAGAGTTGCCGCCGCTGGCGCTGCCGAAAAAAGAATACATGGAGCGCGCCGGAAAAATCTGGGATGAACTGGGCTTGCCCAAACGCCGCGCGCAATCGCCGTGGTTTGGCCCCGGTGACGGCGACTGGTTGCCGCAGTGGGATGAAGCCGCGAAGCGTGCAGTGGCAGGCGGTTATCTGGAGAATGGCAAGATCAGCGCGACGCAGAAGCGCAAAGGGATTAAACCAGAGACCGGGTTTCGGCCGGATGAATCGGAGAAATAAGGAACGCCAGCCATGAATAGCCCAACTGATAATCGCGAAGTCCAGGCCGAAGACCTCATCGAGTGGTACTACAGCCAGGGCTATTCCGACGGCCTGCCGCTGGTGCCGCCAACGCCTTTAAAAATCGACGCCATGGTTGCAGCGCTCGGCGGCGACCCGTCGTTCAAAGAATGCCGCATACCGCCGCGCTGGGGCAGTCTCACGCGCGAAGTGCTGGCGATCAACATGGTGATGGCGGGTTGCCTGCCGCAGTACGCGGCGATCGTGCGCGCTGCGATACATGCGCTATGCGACCCGGCATTTAATCTCAACGGCGTGCAGGCCACCACGCACATGGCGAGTCCGCTGCTGATCGTCAACGGCCCTGCGCGCACGGCGGCGGGCATGAACGCGGGCATGAACGCATTCGGTTCGGGCAACCGCGCCAACGCAACGATAGGCCGCGCGATTCGATTGATACTGCTTAACGTCGGCGGTGGCTGGCCCGGCGAGCTCGACAAAAGCACGCTGGGGTCTCCGGCGAAATACACCTACTGCATCGCGGAGAACGAGGAAGTGAGTCCCTTCGTGCCGTATCACGTCGAGCACGGTTACAAGATGGAGGACTCCACCGTGTTTGTGCTCGCCGCCGAGCCGCCGCACAGCGTGACCAATCATGTGGCGAATGATCCGCAGGGCATCCTCGACAGCATTTGCTCGGCGATGAGCACCATCTGTTCCAACAACGCGGTGATGGGCGGACATTGCGCGGTGGTGATTGGCCCGGAACACGCGCGCACCATCGCCAAGCACGGCTGGAAGCGTCACGACATTCGTCATTACCTGTGGAAAAATGCCGGCAACCTGTGGAAAGACCTGTATTTTAATGATCGCTACGGCAAGATTTATAACCGCAGCTTCCCCGCGTGGTACAAGCGCGAGCCGGAGGCGATGACGCCGATCGTGCCCACACCCGATAACATTCATGTGTTTGTGGCGGGCGGTGAAGCGGGGCGCTTTTCGGCGTTGATACCTGGATGGGGCAAGGTGTCGTCGCCGGTGTTACGCGCAATCGATCCGGCGGCGGAGCCTGCGGGCGGGCCGGTTTGTCTGGATGGGACTTGCACCTTTTAATTCCGTGTACGGAACTCTCGGAGAATGACGATGACTCAAACGCATTACGACCCGCGCGGTGTAGTCGAAGCCGATTCGCTCACAGCCGCTGCACGCGCAACGTCGCTCAAAGGCAAGCGCCTCGCCATACTCGACAACACCAAATGGAACGCAGGCAAGCTGTTGCGTAACCTGCAAGACGGTTTGTTGGCGGATGCGGGCTTGTCGAAAATCACCTACTACCGCAAACACAGTTTCTCGATGAACGCGGCAGCGGAATTGCTGGATGAAATTGCCGCCAACAACGATCTGGTCATCACGGCCATAGGCGACTGAGGCTCCTGCACGTCGTGCTGTATGCACGACACAGTGGAGCTGGAAACGCGGGGCTTGCCAACGGCGCTGATTATCACCACGGAGTTTCAATTGGAGGCGCAGGTGCAGCGCGACGCGCTGGGCATGACCGCGCTGGATCCCGTGGTGATTGAACACCCCTTGAGTTCGCTGACAGAAAATGAAATCGCGCAGCGCGCGGCGCAGGCGTTGCCGCAGATCAAGGCAGTGTGGCTGACGGGGCAGGCGAAGGGGTAGAGCGTTTTAACCACAGATGAACACAGATAAAACCCCATGCTTTAATTGGCTTTTCGCTTTGCGCCCTTTTGCAGTTATCGGTGTTTATCTGTGTTCATCTGTGGTTTCAATGTTTTTGCCGGGCATCTCACATGTGGGCGCGCAATCATTCCCCTCCAAGCCCATCCGCATTATTGTTCCCTTCGCCCCCGGCGGCGCCAATGATCTGGTGACACGGCTGGTGGCACAGAAGCTCGCGGCAGGTATCGGCCAAGGCGTGGTGGTTGAAAATCGTGGCGGCGCGGGCGGCACCATAGGCTTGGATATTTGTGCCAAAGCGCCGCCCGATGGTTACACGCTGGTGATGGCGCCGACCAGCGCTGTGGCGTTCGCCCCCAGCCTGAATGCGAAATTGTCGTACGACCCGGTGCGCGATTTTGCTGCGGTTACCAGTGTGTCGAGCGGGCCGAACGTGCTGGTAGTGCATCCGTCGGTGCCGGCCACCACGGTGAAGGAGTTCATCGCACTGGCACGGACGAAAACCGGCAAGCTGAGTTACGCGTCGTCGGGCGCCACCAGCATGTCGGGCATGGCGGGGGAGATGTTCAAGATGATGGCGGGCATCGACATGGTGGGTGTGCCGTACAAAGGCACAGGGCCGGCGATGACCGAACTCATCGGTGGCCAGGTCGATGTGATGATCGCCGATCTGGCGATTTCGCTGCCGCACGTCAACGGCAAACGGCTGCGCGCGATTGCCGTCACCGGGCCGAAGCGCTCGGCGCACGCGCCGCAGTTGCCGACCGTCACCGAATCCGGCGTGCCGGGCTATACGCTGGTCAACTGGCGTGGCGTGCTCGCACCGGCAGCAACCCCGCGCGATATCGTGCTGAAGCTCAACGCCGAAATCATCAAGACGCTACGCTTGCCAGACATCCGCGAGTCGCTGGCGCGTGAAGGGTACGAGCCGATAGGCGATACACCCGAGCAGTTCGCGGCGCTGATAAAAGCGGAAGTGACGCGCTACGGTAAGCTGTTTAAAGCGGCGGGGATTGTTGGGCAACCGTGAGTTACTGGATGGGTACAGGCATGCAAATCAAAAAACACCACGAAATCATCGCGCCCTTTGCCTGGGAGGGCGCTGACCTTGAAAAATCCACTGACTGGATACGCCGCTTCGGCGCCGCTGAACTCGCTGAAATCGACAGCGCATTGCGCGGCGTGCAACGCCGGAACCTCGATTGGCTGGACGTTACGCGAGAGGATTTTCCGTTGCCTGCGTTTTCACAAGAACTCGCAAGAATCGCGCAAGAACTCGAAACCGGCCGCGGCATTGTGTTGCTGCGCGGACTACCGGTCACGTATACGCCCGACGAATTGCGTCTGGTGTATTGGGGCGTCGGCGCGCACTTGGGCACCGCCGTGTGTCAAGGCGGGCGTGGCGAGTTGCTGGGCATTGTCGAAGACGAAGGTAAGGCAGTCGAGAAAACCAAAATACGCGGCTCCAAAACCGCGCGGCAACTGCCATTTCATGGCGACCGCTGCGATGTCGTGGGCTTGCTGTGCGTGCGCAAGGCTAAATCCGGCGGTATCAGCCGCATTGTCAGCGCTGCGCAAATTCACAACGAAGTGCTGCGGCGCCGGCCCGATTTGATCGATGTGTTCTACGCTGATTGGTACAACAGCCGTCAGGGCGATGAGCAGTCGGGCGAAGCGCGCGCGTATCCCAAGCCGATATTCGGTTTTCGCGACGGGCATTTCACCGGTATGTTTTCGCCCGCGTACATCAGGTTCGCGCAGGATTTTCCCGAGGTGCCGCGGTTAACAAAGGCGCAGGAACAGGCGCTTGATCTATACGGCGACTTGTCCGAGGCGCTCGCGCTCAACATGGATTTTGAGCCGGGCGATATTCAGTTGCTGAATAATCATCTGACCTATCACGCGCGCACACGCTACGACGACTTTGAAGAAAAAGAAAAAAAGCGTCTGCTGCTGCGCTTGTGGCTGGCGGTGCCGGGCAGCCGTCCGCTGCCTGCCGGTTACGAATTGTTGTTCGGCAGCATTGAAGGCGGTGCGGTGCGCGGCGGCGTGGCGAGCACGGAAGGCTGGCGCGATGTGACTGAGTTTCGTGCGCGGCGGCGCACGGCGCAGGCTTCGTAAGGTGTAGTATGGATTTTCCGGGTTCGAGGAATTGGTCTAAGTATATGTTTTTAAACAATAAATGTTTATACCTGTGGTTGTTCGTCGTGACGCTGGGCGCGGCTGCGTGTTTTGCTGTTGCGCATGCGGCAGAGGGCCTGTTTCCGAATCCCACAGCGATGACAGCACCGTCGCAGCCTACCAAGATGCCCGAATTCGATTTCGCCAATCTGCATGGCGGCGCGTTGAAATCATCGGAGTTGAAAGGTAAGGTGATCGTCATTCGCTTCTGGGCCACTTGGTGAGACATCTGCGTGAGCGAAATGCCTTCCGTGCAGAAGGCACACAAGAGTTACCCGACGAAAGATGTTGTCGTGATGACGATTTCGCTCGA
>JAYVQD010000086.1:0-2738 GCA_043777275.1 Nitrosomonadales bacterium | reverse complement strand
GCGTCGGCTTTATCACGCGTTCCGGCGGTGCAGGGGCGTTGATGGCCGATCGTGCCGAGGATGTGGGACTGGAAGTGGTCGCGCTCAGTGCCGACACCGTGACACGGTTGCGCAAAATAGTGCCGGTGTTTGGCTCAACCGGAAATCCGGTGGACATCACGGCGCAGGGGCTGGTTGACCCGTCGCTCATGCGCGACAGTCTTAAAATTCTGCTTTCCGATCCCAACGTGCACGTGGCGATTGTATGGCTTGCTTTCACCGAGAAAGACGCGGATGTCACGGTGCAAAGTTTTATCGAAGCCAAGCGCGACACCTCGAAACCGTTTGTGGTGAGCTGGGTAGGCATTCCCGAGCATGCGCGCACGCGCCTGCGCGAGGCGGATATTCCCGTGATGCGTGGCGCGGAACCGGCAGTGGATGCGGTAGCGGCACTGGTGCGTTATGCCGAAGCGCGGCGCCACTGGATCGCTGATGACGCTGCGCGCCAGGCGCTGTCGCTCCCCTCACTGCAATTACCCGCGGATGCCGGCGTCGTGGGCAGCCCGTCCGCGCAAGCGCTGCTCGAACAGTGCGGCATTCCCGTTGCGTGCGCCACACTCGTACACAGCGCGGACGAGGCGGTGCAGGCTGCGTTAGCCATCGGTTATCCGGTCGCGCTCAAAATTGAATCCGGCGCCATTTTGCATAAGACCGACGTGCAGGGTGTGAAACTCGGCTTGAAAGATGCTGAGGCCGTGCGCTGGGCGTATACCGCCGTAACCGAAGCAGCGCACCGGCTCAAGCCCGATGCCGTCGTCGATGGCGTGCTGGTGCAGCCGATGATCGAGGGCGACGTTGAGCTGGTCATCGGGTTGCAGAACGACCCTGTGTTCGGGCTGGTGGTGATGGTGGGCCTGGGTGGTATTCATATCGAGGTGCTGAAAGATGTCGTGTTCCGCAAGGCGCCGGTAACGCCAACCGAAGCGGGGCGCATGCTCGACGAACTCAAGAGTCACGCTATTCTGCATGGCGTGCGCGGCAAAGCCGCCATCAGCCGCGATGCGCTAACGCAAATGATTAGCACGGTGTCGTGCTTTGGCGTGGCGGCCGGTTCTCGGCTGAAAGAACTCGATCTGAATCCGGTGCTGGCAGGCCCGCATGGCGTTACGGCGGTGGATTGGTTGATGGTGTTAAACTAGCGCTCCGTTGCCACGGCTTCAGAAATACAAAATATTGTTTAAAAACAAATACTTATGATAATATTAACTTTGCCCGCTTGCACGCCTTTTCGCTCACTAAACTCACTCATCAGGATCACGCCATGAACCAACCCGGAACCACCATCCCCACGCTCACCGAAAAACTGCTGGCCATTAAAGAGGGGCACATCGGCTGGATCGTTTTCAACAACCCGGAGCGCCACAACGCGGTGTCGATGGAAATGTGGCAGTCGGTGCCGATGGCGTTTGATGCGTTCAACAAAGATCCCGATGTGCGCGTCATCATCCTCAAAGGCGCGGGCGAGAAAGCATTTGTTTCGGGCGCGGACATTTCGCAGTTCAAAGAGCGCCGCTCCAGCGCAGAAGGCGTGAAGGAATACAACGAAACCTCTGACAAGGCAGCCGAAGCGATTCGTAATTGCCCCAAGCCCACCATCGCGATGATTCGCGGCTATTGCATCGGCGGCGGCGCCGCTACCGCAACCAATTGCGACATTCGCATTGCGTCCGATGATTCCAAATTCGGCGTGCCCGCCGGCAAGCTCGGCCTGGGCTATCGCTATCCCGGCGTGAAGCGCCTCACGGATTTAGTCGGCCCGCAATTCACGGCGGAAATTTTCTTCACCGCGCGCCAGTTCACCGCGCAGGAGGCGCTGACCATGGGCTTGGTCAATCGCGTAGTGCCCGTAGCCGAGCTCGAAACACTCACGCGCGAATACGCCGATACCATCGGTCGCAACGCGCCGCTGACACTGGCCGCGATCAAGCGCTCGCTGATTGAATACGCCAAAGACGACGACAAGCGTGATCTGTCGATCTGCGACAAAATGGTCAACGACTGCTTTGCCAGCGAAGACTACAAAGAAGGCCAGACGGCATTCATGGAAAAACGCAAGCCGGTGTTTAAGGGCCGATAACGCCGATTAATAAATTAATCAATAAAAACAAATACTTACGTAATATCGCGGCGGTGCGCTTAGTGCGTCGTTAGCGCGTCGCCGTTATTTTTTGCCAAAGGCAGGCCAGCGCGTTGTTGCTGTTAAACCGCAAAGCGAGCCGCGAATCGAGCCAGTAAAACAAGCAGCGTCACCACAACGCATCCGGCGATTACCGCGCCGACAATCGCTTGCGACAAGCTGATCTTCACGCCGTCGCGCTCCCATGTGCCTTTCTTGCCTATCATGCACATGCCCCAGAACAGGGTCGCGGCGACCTGACCCAATGTGGCTTTTTTCGCTGGCGCAGGAGCAACGTCGTGAGGTTTGTTTGTGGGCAATTCAGCATGTCCAAACGTAAGGATTTTGATGCAAGCGCAGGTAGAACCGTTATACATCGGCATAGACTTTGGCACGACGAATACCGTTGTATCCCTTTGTGATGCGCAGGGCGCCACCCGCACCTTGCAGTATCCGTCGTCGCAAGGGCCGCTGGCAACCTTTCGTTCCATCCTGTGCTATGTCAGCGACGATGCGGATCACCTGAATCCGCAGACGCGGGTGTACTGCGGTCCGGCGGCCATCGACGCTTTTCTGCGGCACG
>JAYVQD010000085.1:0-10703 GCA_043777275.1 Nitrosomonadales bacterium | reverse complement strand
AACAGCGCGCCGAGGGTGAACTGCTGCTCGACGGCAAAAACCTGCTTGACAAGGATATCGATGTCAACGAGCTGCGCGCAAAGATAGGTATGGTGTTTCAGAAGCCGACGCCGTTTCCGATGTCGATCTATGACAACATCGCCTTTGGCGTGCGTTTGCACGAAAAAATGTCGCGCGGACAGATGGACGAGCGCGTCGAATGGGCGCTGCAACGCGCCGCCCTGTGGGATGAAGTCAAGGACAAACTCGGCCAAAGCGGCATGAGCCTGTCGGGCGGGCAGCAGCAGCGGCTGTGCATCGCGCGCGGCATCGCAGTCAAGCCGCAAATTCTGCTGCTGGACGAGCCGACCTCCGCGCTCGATCCGATTTCCACGCTGCGCATCGAGGAGCTGATTCACGATCTGAAAAAGGATTTCACCATCGTGATCGTGACGCACAACATGCAGCAGGCGGCGCGCGTGTCCGATTTCACCGCTTATATGTATCTGGGCGAGCTGATCGAGTTTGATGAAACTGACACCATTTTCATCAAGCCGAAAAAGAAAGAAACCGAAGACTACATTACCGGCCGGTTTGGTTAACAGCGCGACCGCTACACTACGGAAATTATCATGCCCAACAGCGAACACACCTCCAAACAATTCGATGCCGATCTCGAAGACATCCGCTCGCGCGTGCTGCAAATGGGCGGGCTGGTCGAAGCGCAGCTCATGGCCGCAATGGAAGGGCTATCCACCGGTGGGGAGGAGATCATCAGCCGCGTGATCGATACCGAGCGCCGCGTCAACGACTATGAAAAGGAAATCGACGACGCTTGCGTGCATGTGGTGGCGCGGCGTCAGCCCGCAGCCAGCGATTTACGGATGATTATGGCAGTGTCTAAAATAGTCACTGATCTTGAGCGCATCGGTGATGAAGCCGAGAAAATCGCGCGCATGGCGCGCTCCATCTACGGGCGCGGCGCGCTCACCATGCCGCGCTCGATTGATGTGCGGCAGACCGGCAACAAGGCGGCGATGATGCTGCGTCGCGTGCTGGACGCGATGGCGCGGCTGGATAGCGACGAAGCGCGAAAAATCATCGCCGAAGACAAGCTGATCGACACCGAATTTCGCGGCATCATGCGGCAGTTGATTACCTACATGATGGAAGACCCGCGCACGATTACCACCGCGCTCGACATCGTGTGGATTGCCAAGGCCATTGAGCGCGTGGGTGACCATGCCAAAAACATTGCGGAGCAGGTGATTTATATCGCTCACGGCACCGACGTGCGCCATACCGCCGCCGCCCCGGAAGACGCGCCGCAGGGGAACGCCTGATGGGCGCGCGCATACTGGTGGTTGAGGACGAACCGGCAGTGCAGGAGCTGATGCGCTACACGCTGGAGCAGGCGGGGATGCTGGCGTTCACTGCGGGCAGTGCCGAAGAAGCGCTGGCGTCACTGCGAGACGAACTGCCGGATGCGGTGTTGATTGACTGGATGCTGCCAAATAAATCGGGTCTTGCGCTGGCGCGCGAGCTGCGCGAAACCGCGCGCACGGCCGACCTGCCGCTGATTATTGTCACCGCGCGCGGCGAAGAAGCGGATCGCGTGAAGGGGCTGGATCAGGGAGCCGATGATTACGTGGTCAAGCCCTTCAGCCCGCGCGAACTGATTGCGCGCATACAGGCGGTGCTGCGCCGGCGCGCGCCGCATGCGTCGGACGCCGATCTGACGGTGGGCGGGTTGACGCTCAATCCCGTGAGTCATGAGGTGAGCTTGGGTGGCGCCGCCATCGCGCTCGGCCCGACGGAATTTCGCTTGCTGCAATTTTTTCTGGCGCATCCCGAGCGCGTCTACAGCCGCGCGCAACTGCTCGATCAGGTGTGGGGCGACCATGTGTTTATCGAGGAGCGCACGGTGGATGTGCATATCCGGCGGCTGCGCGTCGCCTTGAGCAGCCGTGGTGATGATGCCGAAGATATCATCAAGACCGTGCGCGGATCGGGTTACAAACTTTCCGCCGCGAAAGCGCACTGAGGCACACTGAGGCGCACTGAGGCGCACTGAGGCACACCGAAGCACACCGAAGCACACCGAAGCACCTGCTTGCCATGATACCGGTCTGGTTTTTTCTCACGCTCAAGTTTCTGGCCATCGCCGTGGCGGCGGTGTGCGTTGGGCTATGGCAGGGCGTGGCGGCGGGCTGGGCGAGCGCGTGTGCCGGACTGGCATTGCTGCACGCGCTGCATGTCTACCACCTTGCGCGCATGGAGCGCTGGCTGAAAAACCCCAACGCGGATAATTTGCCCGATCCGTGGGGAACCTGGGGTCTGGTATTTGCCGGCGTCTACCGCGCGCTGCGCCATGAAGCCCAAAAGCGCGATGCCGTCGATCAGGAGCTTGAACTCTTCACGCAGGCCGCGCAGGCGCTACCCGACGGTGTTGCCATGCTCGACAGCGGCGATCAACTGCTGTGGTGCAATGATACGGCGGCCCAGCATCTCGGGCTGAATCCTTCAACCGACTATGGCCTGCGTATCACCAACATCGTGCGGGTGGCGCGGCTGGCGGCGTTTTTGCAGAGCGCGCAACGTGACGCCATTCTCGACTATCGCCCGGTGCATAACCCTGGTCAGTCGCTATCGCTGGAAGTCATACCGTTCAGCGATGGCCGCAAGCTGCTGGTGAGTTTTGATATCACGCAGATTGAACGCGCCGATACCACGCGCCGCGATTTCATCGCCAATGTGTCGCACGAGTTGCGCACGCCGCTGACAGTGATCCACGGTTTTCTCGAACACATGACTGATGCGCCGGTGCAGCCGGCCGAGCAGGCGCGCCGTCACATCGGCTTGATGGTGCAGCAATCGAACCGCATGTTGAAGCTGGTGGATGATCTGCTGATGCTGTCGCGGCTTGAAGGGGGCGACAATCCGCAGCGCGAAGAGCGCGTCGATGTGTACGCGATGGCGCACACGCTGGCGGAGGACGCGCGCGCGTTGAGCGCAGGCCGGCATTCCATCGACGTGATCGTAGCCCCCGACGCCTGCATCTCCGGCAGCGCCGACGAGCTGCGCAGCGCCTTCGGCAATCTGGTGAGCAACGCCGTGCGCTACACACCGGCCACCTCACCACCCGGACGCATCACGCTGGCGTGGCGCACCGACGCAAAGGGCTGCGCTATCTTCAGCGTCGCCGACACCGGCATCGGCATCGCCGCCGAACATATACCGCGACTTACCGAGCGTTTTTATCGTGTGGATCGCGGGCGCTCGCGCGAAACCGGCGGCACCGGGCTGGGCCTGGCCATCGTCAAGCATGTGTTGTTGCGGCATCAGGCAACCTTGGAGATTCAGTCCGAGTTGGGCGCAGGCAGTGAATTTTGTATGGTTTTTCCGCCGTGGCGCAGCGTGATGGATGCGCCGGCGCTTATCGTGGCCGCCGCCGATGCGGCTTAGTCGGTGGAAAATTATAAGTATTTGTTTTTAAACAATTATTTATATACGGTATAGGGGCAATCCTTTGAACTTTCTTTTTTTATGCACCGGCAACAGCGCGCGCTCCATTCTCGGTGAAGCGCTGGCGACGACGCTCTCCAACGGACGCCTGCGCGGCTACTCCGCAGGCTCGCACCCCGGCGGCAAGGTCAATCCCTTCGCCGCCGAGCTGTGTGCCGAGATGAACTACCCGGCGCAACACCTGCGTTCAAAATCGTGGGATGAATACAGTGCGCCTGATGCACCGGTGATGGATTTAATCGTCACCGTCTGCGATAACGCGGCGAACGAAGCGTGCCCGGTGTGGCTCGGCCATCCGTCGATGGCGCATTGGGGTTTGCCTGATCCGGCGGCGGTAACGGGCAGTGACGCCGACAAGCGCGCTGCGTTTCGCGCGATACAGAACGCCATGCGTAAGCGCATCGAGATGTTGCTGGCACTGCCGTTTGAAGCCATGGCCATTGATGAGCGCCGCGCGGCGATGCGTCACATCGGCGAGACGGCGGTGCTGGATCCCGCGACAGAAAAATGGTTTCCCGCGCGCTAAGATGTGCTGATGAACGCAACACCGCTTCAACGCATCGCCGCCGAATTCACCGGCACCGCGCTACTGCTCGCCATCGTGGTCGGCTCCGGCATCATGGGCGAAACACTCGCCAATGGAAACGCCGCCATCGCATTGCTCGGCAACTCCATCGCCACCGGCGCGGGTTTGTACGTCTTAATCACCGTGCTCGGCCCGATCTCCGGCGCGCATTTCAACCCGGCGGTGTCACTGACGTTCTGGCGCACTGGCGAACTCACGCTGGGTTTGCTGATGGCCTACGTTGCCGCGCAAATCTGCGGTGGCGTCATCGGCGTTTGGCTCACGCACGCGATGTTTGATCTGCCGCTGATGCAATTCTCCACCAAAGTACGCAGCGGCGTGCCGCAATGGATATCCGAGTGCCTTGCTACCGGCGTGCTACTCGCCACCATCCATCTGGGGCTGCGCAACGCCGCCGAGCGGGTGCCGCTGCTGGTGGCGCTGATCGTGACCGCTGGTTACTGGTTTACCGCGAGCACGTTTTTTGCGAACCCGGCGGTCACTATCGCGCGTTCGTTCAGCAACACCTTTGCCGGCATCCAGCCTGCCGATGTCGCGGGCTTTATCGCGGCACAGGTGATCGCGTGTACGGTGGTGTGCCTGTTGCTGCGGGGTAGTCCGCGCGACCCGCCGCGCTAAGTACCACTAAGTACCACTATTGAGTTTTCCATTATTCGCGACAAACCAACTCCGTTCGCCCTGAGCTTGTCGAAGGGCAGCAAGGCTTCGACAAGCTCAGCCCGAACGGTGTAATAAAATAGGGAAAGATCACTAAGTACCAATTACCCCGCCGTCGTTCTTGCGAATCACAATGGTGGATGAGCGGGGCCGTCCGCCTCGCGCGCCATCGGGCCACGTGCTCACGGCTTTCGGCGCATTGGGATCACTGCGCTCGCTCGCCGTTTCACCCGGATGCTGGATGTTGACGAATAGGCTGCGTCCGTCAGGCGCGTTGACGACGCCGGTGATTTCGCAGCCGCTGGGGCCGGTGAGAAAGCGGCGGATTTCGCCGGTGGTGATGTCGGCGGCGAGCATTTGATTGTTGCCCATATTTTCGTAATCGCCCTTGTGCATCGCGCTGGTGGAGACGTCGGTTTGTATCCACAGAATGCCGCCATCGTCGAACCATAATCCATCGGGGCAGCCGAAGGCGTCGCCTTTGATGTTGCCGCGTTTGCCCGCATCGGCATTGTTCGGGTCGCCCGCCAGCACAAAAATGTCCCACTTGAGTTTCAGCGCAGCAGGGTCATTGCCCTCTTCGCGCCAGCGAATAATGTGGCCGAAGGAATTGTTGGCGCGCGGATTTGAGGCGTTCACGCCCGGCACTTTTTCCGCGCCGCGCCGCAGGTTATTGGTCAGCGTGCAATACACTTCTTTGGTCGCCGGATGCACAGCGATCCATTCGGGGCGATCCATTTTTGTGGCGCCGGCGATGTCGGCGGCCACGCGCGTGCGGATCAACACATCGGCCTGGTCTTTGAATCCGGCGGCGGCGGTGATGCCGTTTTTGCCGAATGCGAGTTCGATCCACTCGCCGCTGCCGTCGTCGTTAAACTTCGCCGCGTACAGCGTGCCGTGGTCGAGCAGGGTGCGATTCGCGGCGCGGTCGTTCGGGTTCCACGCGTCGCGCGATACGAATTTGTAGATGTACTCGAACTGGCGGTCGTCACCCATGTACAGGGTCAGGCGCCCGTCGTTACCCACCGACGGCCACGCGCCTTCGTGGCTGAATCGTCCCAGCGCCGTGCGTTTAACCGGTTTGGATTGCGGATCGTACGGATCAATCTCCACCACCCAGCCGAAACGATTCGGTTCATTCGGATGCTTGCCGGCGTCAAAGCGCTCGTCAAACTCATGCCAGCGATAGCCGCGCCCTGCTGCCGTAATGCCGTTGCGAGCATGGTCGGGCGTGAGCTTGCCGGTGTTGGCGAAGTAAGCGTCCCAGTTTTCCTCGCAGGTGAGATAAGTGCCCCATGGCGTGTAGCCGTGCGCGCAGTTATTCACGGTGCCGATCACCTCCCGGCCTGATGCATCGGCCGCTGTCACCATGGTGGGCGTGCCGGCGGCAGGCCCGGTGATCGTCATCGGCGTGCGCGTGGTGATGCGCCGCGCGTACCGCGAAGGCCGCACCACTTCCCAGCCTCCGCCACGCTGCCCATCTATTGCGCGCACTTCCACCACCGTAACACCGTGCGCGTGCTGCGATTTTTGCACCTTCTCTGCGCTCCAGTTGGCGAAGCCGCCCACGTGCAGCAGGCCGTCATCGCTGTATTCGTTGTTGATCGCCAGCAGCGCGCTGGTGGAATTTTCGTTGTTAAACGAGGGCAGCGAAAAATAGTGGATGCCGTCATGATGCATGCCGGTTTGCAGCGCCTGTTCGGCGGCGGTGTTGCTGGCGTCCAACTTGAACGCCGGTGAGCCGGACGGATGGCCTATCGGGTCGCCCCACGCCAGCAGCACGCTCGCGGTGTAGCCCTCGGGCACGCGCACGGTGTCGTCCTTGGTCAGCGGCACGCTCTTGAAGCCGATCGAGCCGGTGCGTTTCAGACCACCCGTGGCGCACGCGGTCAGTGATAGCGGCAGGCTGCCGAGCACCGCCCACGAGGCCGCGCCTTGCAGCCAATCGCGGCGTGACAGCCGGGCCGTCAGCACTTCATCAAATGAGGGGTTCGACGCAGGATTGATGACTTTCTGATCGCTGTAGCTGTGACTCATGGGGACTCCGACAGTAAAACAGCCGATGTTAGCGACGCTGTATTACGGATGCGTGACACAGGGCGATGTAACGGGGCTGTCAACCAAATTCGGCACACTGCGTGGTGTCCATGACGGCATCGCGTTCCCGTCACACGATTGCAATCGGCCCTTCATCACGCGGTAACACCCTGTCGCTATCTTTCGTACGTACGCTACACCTAAACCACGACTACAGGAGGACGTGCCATGCTTGTCAGTGAAGTGATGCATCGCCTGAACACCGAACAGCAAATCCAGTTTCTGCTGACGGCGTATTTGGAGTCCCTGCAGTACTACGACACCGCAAGTCATTTGCCGCCGGGCGTGGCCACGCTGCCGCTCAACGGCATGGCGGATATTGAGGCGCGCTTTAGCGAATTGCTGGGGGCCGAATTGTGCGGGCTCGCGCGTTCGAATTGCGACACGCGAGGCGCCATTGCGCGCGAGGCCACGCAAATTTTTGGTGCGGCGTCTACCCGCCTGCAGGCGTTGCGGCAGTCCGCCGATGCGCCGACGGTGCGCCCGGATGCCGGTATGGTTTTCTCGGCAGCGTAAGTCCGCTATGTAAGTATTTGTTTTAATTCAATTATTTGTAAGCGGCGTTTGTAAGCGGCTATAGCTTCAGAAAACGCTGCGCATTCTCGCTGCAAATCAATACACGTTCGCGCGCGGTGAGTCCGGGGATCTGCTCGATCCATTCTGAAGGCCGCTCGTAACCCACATCAAAGTTGTAATCGCTGCCGAGCACCACTCGATCCGCGCCCACCAGATCGATCAGGTAGCGCAGGATGCCGGGGTGGTGGCTGATGGTGTCGTAGTAAAAGCGCCGCAGATAGGCACTGGCGGGCTGCTTCATGTGGGCTAACTCTTTGCGCACTTCAACGCCGCGATCGTAGCGCCCGATCAGCCACGGAAAAGTGCCGCCCGCGTGCGGCAACAGCACGTCGAGTGTCGGAAACGCATCGAGCACGCCGCCGAAAATCAGCGATGCCGCGGCGATGCCCGCCTCGGTGGGATTGCCGCACAAATTACGCATGTGATAGTCGCGCATGCGCTCGATGCCCAGCGGGTTCACCGGATGCAGACACAGCGGCAAGCCGAGTTCTTCACAACGCGCATACACCGGCCACAGCGGTTTGTGATCGATGTTGTTGCCTTGAACGTGCATGGCCATGTACACCGCGCGCATGCCAGGCAGCGTGGCGGCGCGGTTGAGTTCCTGCACCGCAAGTTCCGGCGCCTGCAACGGCAGCATCATCGCGCCGAGTATGCGATCCGGGTAGGCCGTATGCGCGGCAGCGACGGCATCGTTGAACGCGCGCGACAGTTTCAAGCCGAATTCTGGCGTCGCCCAATACACCATCGGGTTGGTGAGGGAGAGCGAGCGCACGTCTACCTTCCATGCGTTCATGTTGCGCACCATGATGTCCAGATCCACCATGTCGGTAGGGAACGACGACACCAGCGGCACGCCCGGCAACTGAATCGTCTCGTGGCCTTTGTGGTTTACGCCCATGGTCGCGCCGTTGGCCGGGCCTTCGGCGTGCAGCAGCGCAATCCATTCGGGCGGAAACCAGTGCGCGTGGGTGTCGATGGCGGGCATGGGCGTGTTCCTTATCGTATGGATCAGACTTGGGGTACGGGTATCGTTGGCAATCAACCCTTGCTACGCAGCGCCTATTCGTCGAAAAATTTCCTTCCCCGTCATTCCCGCCTGCGCGGGAATGACGGTGTTGGTGTTTGTCCTTATGTGGGGCTACTTGCGCTGAATCTTCATTACCTTTAGCAACTTCATCGCGTTACCCCCCAGAATAATCTCGCGTTGCTTTTTGCTGAGATTCGGTACTTCCTCGACAAAATTTACCGGCTGCAAATCGCACATGTCCTGGTTGTAATCACTGCCCAGCACGATGCGATCTTCGCCGACGAAATCAATCAGGTAACGCAGAATTTGCGGCTCGTGCGTCACCGTGTCGTAGTAAAAGCGCCGCAGATATTTGCTGGCGGGTTTTTTCATGTGTTTTAATTCAGCGCGTATCTTGATGCCGTAATCGATGCGCCCGATCAGCCATGGAAACGGTCCGCCCGCGTGCGGCAGCAGCACCTTCAGTTTCGGAAACGCATCCATCACCCCGCCCAGCACCAGCGAACACGCAGCGATGCCGGCCTCATACGGATTGCCCAGCAGATTGCGCATGAAAAATTCGCCCATGCGCTCCTGCCCGCAAGGGTAGAGCGGATGCAATGCAATCGGCAGGTTCAGCGCCTCACATTTGGCATACACCGGCCAAAACGATTTGTCGTGCAGGTTCACCCCGTTAATCGCCTCGGCCATGTACACCGCGCGCATGCCGGGCAATTTGGCGGCGCGCTCCAGTTCCGGCACCGCGAGTTCCGGCGCGTGCATCGGCAGCATGATGGTGCCGAGAAAACGGTCGGGGAACGCGGTGTAAGCCGCAGTGCTGGCGTCGTTCCACGCGCGTGAGAGTTTCAGCGCAAACGCCGGCGGCGCCCAATACACCATCGGGTTGGTGAGAGAGAGCAGCATGGTATCGACGCGCCGTTTATCCATCTCGCGCCGCATCAGATCCAGATCCACCATCAGCGGCGGCATCACCGAACGCTGCTCGATATGCGGCAGCTTGAACACCGGCGCGCCTTTGGCGTTGCGTGACATCGACGCGCCATTATCCGCAGCCTCGCGCTCGAGCAGGTCGATGAATTCCTGCGGATACCAATGCGCGTGGGTGTCGATGATCGGCACGCTGTAGCGGGCGGGTTTGCGTAAAGTTTTGGTCATGGCGTGGTGGCGTGAGTTGATTCGGGTTGCAAAGCGTTGCCCAAAGGCAGCAAACAAACAATAGCAACAATAGCGGCGGCAAGTCTCGCGCGTGCCCGCGTTGCGAAATTCAAACCACAATTTCGCCGCAAGGCCATGAATATATGGAATAAATTGTGCGCCGCCGCTGTGGCGCGGGCCACCGTACTTTGTTATACTGCGCGCCCTTGCACTAAAGCAATTTGAATTTTCGGGGACGTAGCTCAGCTGGGAGAGCGTCGCGTTCGCAATGCGAAGGTCGGGAGTTCGATCCTCCTCGTCTCCACCAAGAAATCACGGGCCCGAACTTTGGGCCCGTTTCTTTTCAAGTACTTAATCCGCCACACCGCCAGAACCCGAAAAACACCGGAGTCTGGCTATCCCAGCCTCACCGAACGATTTCGGTCAAATTTCGGTCAACAGTTCGGTCAACCGTCCGTTCAAACGGTGTACGCTTTGTACACCGCGTATGTCAGATTGCTTTAAGAAAGCGCTCGGCGTCGAACCGCGCATTGCAGGCGCGCAGAGCAGGCAGTAGTGCCGTCGCCAGTGCTCGCCGGGTTGCCGAGTCAGGGATGTTCTCGCGGATTGCTTCGGCGATGGCGATAAAGTGTTTACGGGTCATGTGCGTTCTCCAAGTTAAGTGCGCACTAATGACCTGCCGTCAAGCTACTCCAGCCCCCCCACCGGGACACATCGACACGCATACCCGCCCCTGCCTAGGTGGTGCTCATATACTGGCTGCTAAAAATTGATTCTGTAAAGCTTAGCTATAACTGCCTAGCCAGCATTGCTATTTTCAATATATATAGCTGAAAATTAAGATTTGGTGTGCGCTGCTACCGGCGTCGGTTGACAGCCTCCTGCGTGTGAATCAATAAATTTTTGGAGTTTTAAGTAATGGAGTTTTATCACTAGTGTCCGGACGTTGAGCGCCCGAGACGCGTTAATCGTTTGATTTGAAATAAATACTCACTAGTCGATAATTAAGGCGACAATTGTGGAACTTTCGAGCGGCACGTCGATCAAACTGTTTATGAAAAGAGACGGGCGGACGTTTGATCACCAGACGCTGGAGAC
>JAYVQD010000084.1:0-10770 GCA_043777275.1 Nitrosomonadales bacterium | reverse complement strand
TTCCGTTGTCAGTGACCAGCCCCGCATCGTCTGCCAGTTCCACATGGCCACCCGTGACGAGCGCGTCCGCAAGTGCGACGCCGAGCTGGCCGGCGAGGTGGTCGTAACAGGTTCGCGCTGCCTGCAAGGCGGCATCGCGAGGACCGGTTGCCGGCGCAGGCCGCATGGCCTCTACGCCTGACGCCACCTGCATGATGCTTTCGATCATCTGTGCGACTGCCGGTGTTGCCAGCCGGTGATAGCGATGCCGGCCCTGCTGCGCGACTTGCACGAGACCGGCGGCAGTCAATCTGGCGAGGTGCCCGCTCGCGGTTTGCGGGGTAACGCCGGCGACGCGGGCCAGTTCAGATGCCGTCAGCGCGCGCCCGTCCATCAGCGCGTGTAACATACCGGCACGCGCGGGGTCGCCGGCGAGCGAAGCGACTTCAGCAAATCGGGCGTTACTGGCCATGGCCGCTATAGTTGAAAAGTTTGTTGTGACGGCATTAGCTTACGCCGTTCGCTGTGTGGATGCTTCGGTCTGCGCCGAAGCACTTTTCCCCGACGAGTTGTACAGTGTCTCTCTGTGCAGAATAATGAGGATCGACCGGTGACGCGTGCAAAGGGCACGGACAGACTCTACGGCTGGCGGGTGGTTCACGCCGCATTCGTGCTAGCCGCTTTCGGTTGGGGACTGGGCTTCTACGGACCGCCTATTTTTTTGAGTGTCATTCGCGAATCGCGCGGCTGGTCGCTCCTCCTCATCTCCTCGGCTATCAGCCTTCATTTTCTTGCTGGCGCGATCATAGGCGCAAATTTGCCGGCGCTGCACCGCCGCTGTGGTGTGGCCGTCGTCACGAAGGCGGGCGCGCTGTCGATGGCCGCCGGCATTGTCGGGTGGTCGATGGCGAGTTCGCCGTGGCATCTTTTCGTCGCCGCCGCACTGAGTGGAGCAGGGTGGGGGACCATGAGCGCCGCGGCGCTCAATGCCATCGTTTCACCGTGGTTCGTGCGTGCCCGTCCGGCTGCGCTGGGCATGGCCTACAACGGCGGCAGTGTCGGCGGCATCCTCTTTTCGCCACTGTGGGTGGCTGCCATCAACGGGCTGGGATTTCCCCTGGCGGCATCGGTGGTTGCTGTCGTCATGGGCCTCACGCTGTGGGTATTGGCCGACCGCGTGTTTTCGCGAACACCAGAAGTCATGGGGCTGCGCCCGGATGGCGATGAGCCTGGCGTCATGGCAATCTCCGTAACCTCGCCATCGGCACGCCCTTTGCCCGGTGCGTTGCTGTGGCGCGACCGCAGGTTCGTCACGCTGTGCGCGGGCATGGCATTGGGGCTATTCGCTCAGATCGGTCTGATCGCACATCTATACTCATTGCTGGCGCCCCCGCTCGGTGCGCAGCAGGCAGGACTCGCACTGGCTCTGGTGACCGTGATGGCGATTGCCGGCCGCACGCTGCTGGGCTGGCTGATGCCGCTGCGGGCCGACCGGCGGTTAGTGGCCTGTGGCGGTTATGTGGCGCAGATTGCCGGTTCCATCGCACTCATGCTTGCAGATGGCACGAGCACACCGCTGCTGCTGACCGGCGTTATTTTGTTTGGCGTCGGCTTCGGCAACGCCACCTCGTTGCCGCCGCTCATCGCGCAAGTAGAATTTGTTAAGGACGATGTGCCGCGCGTGGCGGCGCTTATCGTGGCCATCGCGCAGGGGGGGGTACGCCATCGCGCCGCTTTTTTTTGGAATGATCCGGGAGTTTGTCCCGCCCGCGACACACGCGGCATCCGGTGAAGCGCCAGCGCTTTATCTGGCTGCGGCGATAGTGCAAAGCCTGGCCATCGGTGCATTTTTGGCAGGCCGGCGACCATAGACGATGGCGGGCGCAATAAAGATGGCACCCGGCGAGCCTTGTCAGGCGGGTTTGATGCTACTCATTCCTCAATCCTCGCCCGCACCCACGCCAGCACATGCGTCAAACGCGGCGGCAAAAAATCTTCAGCGTCATCGCAGGTCACCCAGCGCCATTCATCGTGCGCGGGTTTGCCAGCTTTTTTTGACAGCGGTAGAGTGATTTCTGCGGTGCGCGTTTCGGCAACGTAATAGCGCCCGACTTTGTTGCCGGCATACGGCACGGTCTCTTTGTAGTCTTCGCCGAAGGCAAACTCCAGATCGCTGAGTGCAGTGGCCGCGAGCGTTTCGCGCTTGGCGGCTTCCAGCGAGTCTTCATGGATGTTGATAATGCCGGCGGGGAAATCCCAACTGTCGCCGCACCGCAGCAGCAGTAGCTGCCAGTTGCCCCAGGCAAAACGCACCGGCACCACGCCGCAACGTAACTCTTTGTTTTCAATAGGTTTTATTTCAGTATCCATGATTGCTTTCTAAGGCCACAGCCACGCCGCGCCACGCACGCCGCTCGAATCGCCGTGCTGGTTACGCACGAGGCGTGTACGCACGGTGTCGGAGAATACCCACTTCCCCCACAGCGCGGGGATGTTTTTATAAAGCCGTTCGATGTTCGACAGGCCGCCGCCTAATACAATGACTTCAGGATCAAGCACATTGATGATCGAAGCGAGCGCACGCGCGAGACGGTTTTCGTAGTGTGCCAGCGCTTGCTCGGCGGCGGCTTCACGTGCGCTGCGTGCCACAATTTCTGCCGCGCTGAACGATGGGCCATGCGCTGGTGCATAGTCGCGCGACAATCCCGGCCCCGACAGAAAGGTTTCGATGCAGCCGTGTTTGCCGCAATAACACAGCGCGCCGGGCCGCTCAGAATCTTGCGGCCACGGCAGCGGGTTGTGGCCCCACTCACCCGTAATGGCGTTGGGGCCGTCAATGATTTTCCCGTCAATCACAATGCCGCCGCCGACACCGGTGCCTAGAATCACGCCGAACACCGAAGCCGCACCCGCTGCCGCGCCGTCAGTGGCTTCAGACAACGCAAAGCAGTTGGCGTCGTTGGCGAGCCGCACGTCGCGGCCCAGCGCGCGCTGCAGGTCGGCCTTGAACGGCTGCTGGTTGAGGCAGGTGGAGTTCGAGTTGCGCATCAGCCCGGTGGACGGCGACAGCGCGCCCGGTGTGCCGATGCCGATGGTGGCGCTTGTTCCGATGGTTTGTTCCGCATCGCCGATGAGTCTGGCGATCAACGCCAGTGTCGCTGCGTAATCACCCGCAGGTGTTGGCTCGCGGTGGCGCAACAATTCAGTACCTGCTTCGTCGAAGGCGGCGATTTCTGTTTTGCTGCCACCAAGGTCTATGCCGATTTTCATCATGCGGTGCGCGCCAGACGTACCGGTGTCACTACGGCATCACTGAAGTTTCACACCCAATTGCGCCGCCAGCTTGCGGGTTTTATCGATGTCGGTCTGCACCAGCTTGGTGAACTCGGCGGGTGAAAGAATGTGGGATTCAAAACCCAGCTCATCAAAACGCGCCAGCACGTCGGGCGCGGCCACGGCTTTGGCGAGTTCGCCTTGCAGCTTGTTGACGGTTTCGACGGGCGTGCCTGCCGGATACCAGAAGCCGAACCACGCGTAGTACTCGTAGTCTTTCACGCCGCCTTCCATCACGGTGGGCACGTCGGGCAATTGCTTCCAGCGTTTGGCGCCGCTCATCGCCAGCGTTTTGACTTTGCCGCTTTTCGCCATGCCCACGGCGCTGGAGGTGAGGAACGCGAGGTCGATGTGGCCGCCCGCGAGATCGGTGACCAACTGGCCGATGCCTTTATATTGCACGGTGGTCATCTTGATGCCTGCCGCCGCATTAAAAAGCTCCATGCCCACATGCAGCACGCCGCCGTAACCGGAGTTGCCGTAATTCAAGCGGCCCGGATTTTTTTTCGCCAGTGCAATCAACTCACCCATGGTGTTTACCGGGATCGACGGATGCACGGCGAGCAGGTAGCCGACCGTGCGTGTTGCGGTGGACACGGCAGCGAAGTCGCGCACCGGGTCGTAGGGCAATTTGTTAAACGCGGGCAGCATCGCGTGCGCGCTGGAGGTGTGCAGCACGGTGTAACCGTCGGGCGGTGATTTCGCCGCGATCTCGGTGCCGATGATGCCGCCTGCGCCCGCGCGGTTATCGATGATGATGTTTTGCCCCCATGCGGTGGTCAGTTTCTGACCCACGAGCCGCCCTATCACGTCCATCGGGCCGCCGGGCACGAACGGCACCACAAAGCGTATCGGCTTGCTTGGATAATCGGCGGCGGCTTTTTGCGCGAAGGCGGTGTTGCTGACAAATAAACTCAACGCCGCGGGAATCACTGCACCGATTGAAGTTGTCCAACGGAAGGCTGTTTTCAAGTCAATTTCTCCCATGAGGCGAAACCGGTTTTTTTCATCCTTCCGCCTTCATCCTTCATCCTTAAAACAAGCTCACGGCAACTGCAACTTGCCGCCGCCCATGCCGCCCATCCCACCGGCGCCCGGCACCACGATGGACGACGATTGCTGGCGGCGCAATTCCTGCAACTCGCGCACGGTGCGTTCGACGCCTTCCTTGGCTGCGTCGCCGAAATTCGCGACCACTTCCGCAAGGTTCTTGCCTTCGATTTCAAAATTGATCGGCAGCGGGCCGGCCTGGGTCATGATCTGCGCTTCGCCGATGTAGAGTGCCGGGCGCGTGGTGTCTGCCGTGCCGTCGTTCTTGATTGGCGTCATCATGCGCAGCGTGCCGACTTTGCGGTCGGTGATGATTTCTTCGCGGTACAGATTGTCCGCGTCCATGCTGGCTTCTGCGCCGCGCTCGTCGGGAGATTGTAGTGCCATGGTAGCCTCGTGTGGGTTTCAGTTAGTAAAGCGCAAGGTTATCAGAAACAGGTGCCGGTCTGAACCTATGCAATGCAGCGGCGGGATGATTTATCGTTGCAGTGCGCGCCGCGAGAGGTACGAGGCGACATCCACCAGCGCCACCAGCAATATCATCGCGATCAAAACCGAGCTGGTTTCGCTCATGTGAAATAGCCCCATGTGAAACGCGAGCATTTGCCCCAGGCCGCCGCCGCCGACCACCCCCAGAATCGCGGCGGCGCGGATATTGTTTTCCCAGCGGTACAGCGTGTATGACAAAATTTGCGGCAATATCTGCGCTAACGTCGTGTAGAGAAACACGCGGCCTGCCGGTGTGCCTTGCGCCCGCAGCGCGAACGCCGGGCCGGGCGGGGCATTTTCGATGGCCTCGGCAAACAGCCGTCCGAGCACACCGGTGGTGTGCAGGCCGAGCGCGAGGGTGCCGGCGAACGGCCCCAGCCCCGCCGAGATAATCAGCAGCGCGGCCCACACCAGTTCCGGGATCGAGCGCAGGCCATTCAACACCAGGCGCGTCGGCACGCGCCAGTAAGCCGGGTCGCCCGCATGCGTGCGGCTGGCCGGCAGCGCGAGTGCGAGCCCGCCGATCACCGCCAGCAGCGTGCCCAGCGCCGACATGGCGATGGTTTCCACGCTGGCGATGGCGAGCTTCCACAGAAACGCCGGATCGACGGCGGGTGACAGCAGTTCCGCCAGAAACTTGCCCATCCTGCGCGCGGCATCAAGCGACAGAAATTTTGCCCACTGCAAGTCGAGTGTCCAGAAGCTGGCGAGCGTGAGCAGCGCGAGTCCGAACATGAACCAGCACGCGGCGCAGCGCGCGTCGAATAGTGTCGGCGGCAGGCGGAAGGCCTCGTTGGCCGCCGGTTGTTTCAACGGATTACTCATGCCAGCATCCGCCGCAGCCATGCGCTGGCGTAATCGGCCAGCCACACCAGCAGCATGAACACGATCAACATCGTCGCTACTTCGCCGCCCTGAAACATTTTCATGGAGTTATCCATCTGCTGGCCTAACCCGCCCGCGCCGACAAACCCGAGTACGGCGGAAGAACGGATCGCGCACTCCCAGCGATACACGGTGTAGCTGGTTAGTTCCGCCGCGCTTTGCGGCAGCAGGCCGTAAAAAAAGGCTTGCAGGCGGCTGGCGCCATTGCGCATCAGGGTGTGGGTGGCGTGCGCTTCGTCGCTTTCGAGGATTTCGCCGTAGACCTTGCCGAGCATGCCGCTGTAGGTGAGCGCAATCGCCAGCACACCCGCCGTGGGCCCCAGCCCGACCACGCGCACGAACACCAGCGCCCACACCAATTCCGGCACGCTGCGCAGCAGAATCAGCAGCCAGCGCGTGGCCTGGCGCACCGCCAGCGGCAGCACATGCATGCGCCCGGTCAATGCCGAGATCGATAACGCGCGAGTGGAAATGAGCGTGAGCGGGATCGCGGCCAGCAGGGCGAGCGACATGCCGGCAGTGGCGATGGCGACGGTGCGCCAGCACTCGCGCGCCACCAGCAGCAGAAACTCTGTCTCGATTTTGGGCGGGAAAAAATCGCCGATAAAGCGTCGGGTTGACTTCAGCGCATCCGGCTCAAACAGCGTCCAGGGTTTGAATTCCGTCATCACCAGCGCCGGTGCGAGCAGCACCAGTGCGGCCAGCATCCAGAACACGCGCCCCATCCATGCGGGGTCGCGCAAGTGGGGCGGCGGCACAGCGGCAGAGAGCGGGGCGTTCAAATGGGTTGGGCGTGCGCGAACAAGGCGTTAGCGACAGTACATTGCCGCTGGCGCTTTCGCGCCCGGCGCATCGTCGTCGGCGGGTGACGCGCCGAGGCGTTCCTCCTCGCGCTGCGCATAAAGTGCCTCCAGCCGCTCGCGGGTGACTTCACGCGAGGGTAAGTCGAACTTCACTTCGCCATCGCGCATGCCGATGACGCGCGGAAAGCGGGTGGCCACATCGACCTGGTGCAGTGTCGTGACCAGCGTTGCGCCTCGCTCGCTGGCGGCTTGCGTCAGGGTTTCAATCGCGAGCGCGACGCGCGACGGATCCAGCGAGGACAGCGGCTCGTCAATCAGCCATAGCGAGGCGGACGATACCAGCGCGCGCGCCAGCCCCACGCGCTGGCGTTCGCCGCCGGACAGGCGATCCACCCGCGCCCACAGTTTATCGGCGAGGTCAAAGCGCGCGAGTGCCGCGTCGGCGGCGGCAATGTGGGTGGGATAAAACAGCGAACGCAGGCTGGCGAGCAGCGACTGTTGCGGCAGCCGCGCCGCCAGCACCGAGGTGATAACGCGCTGACGCGGCGGCAGCGGCGGCGTCTGCGGCGCGAGGAACAACCGGCCGCGCAGCTTTTGCAGTTGCGCGACGGGCAGCACCCAAGGATCAACGTCGTCGAGCGTGAGCCGCCCGGCGGACGGCTTCAACGCGCACGCAAGCGCATGCAACAACGTGGTCTTGCCCGCGCCCGACGGGCCGATGACCGCCACGTGCTCGCCGGGTGCGATAGCGAGCGTGAGCGGCTGTAACGCTGGTGCGCTGCCGGCAGCGGCCGCCGGATGGCGCGCCGCAAAACCGTGAAGGGCAATTCGCATGCGATGGATTATTTAATCAAACCGGCGCTGCGCCCGGCGGCTTCCAGATCACGATAGTTTTCCGGCTTGGTCGCGATGTATTGGGTGGCGCGGTTCAACGTAAGGATTTCCTTGCCTTCGGCGTTGGACATCGACAAATCGAGCAGCGCCTTGGTGACGCGTTCGCGCAGCGCGGCGGGCATGTCGGCATGCACTGACCAGTTGTAGTTGTAGTAGGGCGGCGTGGTGAAGAATACGTTTACTTTGGTGGTATCGACTTTCTTGTCTTCAACAAACTTGCGCCACACAGTGACATCAAGCGCGGCTGCATCGACGCGGCCACCCACCACGGAGGCGATGGTTGCGTCATGCGCGCCCGAGTAGGCCACGCGCTTGAAGTCTTTGTCCGGGTCAATCTTCGCTTGCAGCAGAAAGCTGCGCGGCATCAGATGGCCCGAGGTGCTCGAGGCCGAGCCGAAGCTCACCTGCTTGCCTTTGAGGTCGGCCAGCGTCTTGATGCCGGAATCGGTTTGCGTGATGAACACCGAACGAAACTGGGTGTCTTCTTCACGCTGCGCGATGGGGACAATCTTGCCGCCGGATCGCAGTTGCGCCTGCACATGGGTGAAACCGCCGAACCACACCATATCGACTTGTTTGTTGACGAGCGCTTCGACGGCGGCCGGGTAATCGTTCACCGGTGTGAACTCAACCTTCATGGCGAGCACGCGTTCGAGATATTTTGTGATCGGGCCGAACTTGCGCATCTGCTCGGTGGCGGCCTCTTCGGGGATGGTGGTGATCTTGAGGACTGGTTGCTGCGCGAGCGCCGGTGACACCGTGATGGTGGCAATGGCAGTGATGGCAGCGGCTTTGAAAAGGGTACGGATAAACGAGTGGAACAGTGACATGGCGATTCCTTTCTAACGGGTGGTGGTTTGAATGGCGCGTGAGGTGCTGAACTGGCTTGCGTGCAGTTGTGCCGCGAAGCCGATAATGACGCGACGTGTGCGCGAAGGGCTGAGATCGATCATAAAATTTCCTTGATGGAGGGAGGTGCTGGTACGTTGGTAGACAGGAAAATGCGCAGGTTCGGCGTATTCGTAGTTTGCGCAAGTCGAAGGTTATCAGAAAATGCCGCTGCGTCTGTAGTGGGCGTCAGTGGGGGCGCAGGCGGCGCGCTCGACAAGGTGCGGGTGGCACGGGACAATGCGTTCATAACCGGGAGGTGTCCATGAGATCATGCTACGCAAAAAGATTCGCAGTACTAGTTATCGCAGCCGGCAGCATCGGCGCCGTTGTCAGTGGCGCCAGTGGTGCATTTGCCGCTCCCGAGCCCGGTTATCCCGCGCGGCCGATCCGCATGATCGTGCCGTTTGCGCCCGGTGGCAGTAACGACATCATGGGTCGTTACCTCGCGCAATATCTTACAGAACGCTTCGGCCGCCAGGTGGTGCTGGACAATCGTCCGGGCGCCGACGGCATCATCGGCAGCGAAATCGTAGCGCGCGCGGCGCCCGACGGTTACACCTTGCTGGTGGCATCGGCGGCGCATGCGGTCAACGGCGGCACGCGCAAGTTGCCGTACGATCCGATCCACTCGTTTGCGTGGGCGGGAACGCTGGGCTTGGGGCCGAGCGTGTTGTCGGTGCATGCGTCGCTGCCGGTAAACTCAGTGAAGGAATTGATTGCGCACGGCAAGGCCAATCCCGGCAAACTGGTGATGGCGTCATCCGGCGGCTACGCGCACTTCAGCACGGAATTGTTTCATCACATGTCCGGCATGAAATTGATCGTGGTGATCTACAAGGGTGGATTTCCGGCGCTGGTCGACACCATGGCGGGGCAGGCGCAGATTAATCTGGGTGCGCTGATTCAGACTATTCCGCATTTGAAGGGCGGCAAAATCAGGGCGCTGGCGACCAGTGGTGCGAAGCGCGCCGCGCCAACGCCAGAACTTCCCACCATTGCTGAAGCCGGCATACCGGGCTACGAGGCGAACAATTGGTGGGCAGTGGCAGCACCCGCTGGAACACACGCGGGCATCATCAGCAAACTCAATGGGGAAATTGCGCGTTACCTGAAGCTGCCGGAAACGCTCAAGCGCTTTGAAGCAGAAGGCGTTGATGCGGATATCCGCACCCCCGATGAAGTGCGAAAAATGCTGCCGGTAGAGATGGCGAAGTGGGCCAATGTTGCCAAAGTGGCGAATATCCGAAGTCAGTAAATAGTGTTTAAAAACAAATACTTACATTTATTTCATTTATTTTCAATCAACTTGGTAACGAGCGATGATTTCCGCATCAGGGTCACGGCCCAGGCCGGGGCTGGTTGGCACCGCCATCTGGCCATCTGTCACCGCAATGGCATCGCCGAGCGGATTGGCGCCGAGCGCCACAAATGAATATTCGATCATGGTCTCTCGCTCAAATGCCGCAGCCATGTGCAGCGTGGCGAGCAGGCCGGGGCCGAAATACGGCGAATGCGGTACCAGCGTTACGCCGCGCACCTGAGCCAGCCGCGCAATGCGCATCATTTCGCTGACACCGCCGATTTTAGTGACGCTGGGCTGCGCAAAATCCACCGCGCCCGCATTGAACATCGCGCGAAAGTCGATGAGGCTCATGGCGTTTTCACCGGCGGCGATGGCCACACCGCCCGCGCGGCGCACGCGCGCGAGGCCGGTGAAATCTTCGGGCGGGAACACCGGTTCTTCCAGCCACAGTAAATCGTATTCGCGAATCTGCGCCGCGATGTGGATCGCTTCATCGACCGTCCACGGGCAGTTGGTGTCCATCATCAACTTGATGTCCGGGCCAATCGCACCCCGCGCGGTTTTCACATGCGCCACGGATGTTTCATGCAGCTTGATCGCCTTGAAGCCGCGCGCGACAGCGGCGGTGGCGTGGCGCGCCACCAGCGCGGTGTCGTCGTAGCGCACCAGGCTGGCGTAGGCCGGAACATGGCTGCGATTCGCGCCGCCCAGCAGCGTGGACAACGATTTGCCCGCTTTTTTGCCGGCGATATCCCATAGCGCGATATCCAGCCCCGACATCGCATACACCACCGGGCCGGTGCGGCCGACGATATGCAGCTTGCGTTGCAGGTCGCCCATCAGTGCGTCGATGTCGTCTTCGTTTTTGCCGACAGCCATCGGCGCGATCAAAGTTTCAATTGCGGTGCGTGTCACCGGCCACACCGCATAACCAAAGGCTTCGCCCCAGCCGACGATGCCGTCTTCGGTTTCAACGCGCACCAGCAGCATGGCCATTTGCCGCGGGCGTCCGGCGAATTGCGATTTAGGGCCGCCGACTTCAAACGGCAGATCGAGTGCGATGGGGGTGATGGAGCGTATGGTCATGTGAAGTTCTCAATTAAAGGTCATCACCTAACACCGTCGTTCCCGCGCAGGCGGGAA
>JAYVQD010000083.1:0-2763 GCA_043777275.1 Nitrosomonadales bacterium | reverse complement strand
GCGCGACAACGCCTGCTCGGCCAGCAAACGCACGGGCGATGAAGAATGCGGATCAAAGCGGCGTAGATCGTGTGCGAGTGTCACCGATATGCCTCTAGTGATTGTTCGGAGTTTGGAGTTGAGCGTTGGGAGTTGAGCGTTGGGGGGCTTCCACCGCACGCTATTGCACGCTCCCAACTCTAAACGCCCCTACATCAGCACAATATCAAACTGTTCCTGGTTATACATACTCTCAACCAGCAGCGACACCGGCTTGCCAATCGCGTCGGACAACATGGCGAGGCTCTGCGACTCCTCGTCCAGAAACAGGTCGATCACCTGTTGCGACGCGAGGATGCGAAACTCCCGCGCGCTGAATTGCCGTGCCTCGCGCGTCAGTTCGCGCAGTATCTGATAACACACGGTTTGCGCGGTTTTCAGTTCACCGCGGCCCGCGCATACCGGACACGCCTCGCACAGCACATGCGCCAGCGACTCACGGGTGCGCTTCCTCGTCATCTCCACCAGCCCCAGTTGGGTAAAGCCGTTGATCGTCATGCGCGTGCGGTCGCGCGCCAGCGCCTTGCGGAATTCATTGAGCACGGCATTGCGATGCTCCTCGGTATCCATATCGATGAAATCGATAATGATGATGCCGCCCAGATTGCGCAGCCGCAACTGGCGCGCAACCACCTGTGCGGCTTCGAGATTGGTCTTGAAAATGGTGTCGTCCAAATTGCGCCCGCCGACGAAGCCGCCGGTGTTAACGTCCACCGTGGTCAGCGCTTCCGTCTGATCCATGATGAGATAGCCGCCGGACTTCAGATCGACCCGGCGCGCCAGGGCTTTTTCAATTTCGTCTTCAACGCCGTACAACTCGAACAGGGGGCGTTCGCCCTGATAGTGGCTGATGCGCTCGACGTTTGCCGGCGTGTAGTCGCGCGCGAACGCCTTCATCGTGCGGTAGTCCGCTTCCGCATCCACCACGATGCGCGAGGTTTCATCGCCCACGAAATCGCGCAGCACGCGCAGCCCGAGATTGAGATCCTGATACAACAGCGTGAGCGCGGCGGCGTTCTGCGCGCGCTCCTGTATGCCCCCCCACAGCTTGCGCAGGTAAGCCAGATCGGATGCGAGCTCCGCATCGGATGCGGTTTCCGCCATGGTGCGCATGATAAAACCGCCTCTTTCCTCCGGCGGCAGCATATGCTGGAACTTTTCACGCAGATTCGCGCGTTCTTCCTGATCCTCGATACGTTGCGATATGCCGATGTGCGCATCATCCTGCGGCAGATACACCAGAAAGCGCCCGGCGATACTGATCTGCGTGGTCAGCCGCGCGCCTTTGGTGCCGAGCGGGTCTTTCACCACCTGCACCATCAGCTTTTCACCTTCCGACAGCAAGCGCTCAATCGGCGGACCGTCTTCGCGTCCCTGCCCGCCAGGGCCGCCGTGACGGCTGCCCCAGATGTCAGCGACGTGCAAAAACGCCGCGCGCTCGCCCGCGATATCCACAAACGCCGACTGCATGCCCGGCAACACGCGCACCACGCGGCCCATGTACACATTGCCGACGAGGCCGCGCGCCGACGTGCGCTCAATGTGCAGCTCCTGCGTCACGCCGTTCTCGATGACGGCGACGCGCGTTTCCTGTGGCGTGACGTTGATGAGTATTTCTTCGCTCATGGTGCCGCCTTGTTCCGCTTTAATCAGATTTATGCCGCTGCTTTGTCACTACTGCGAAGCGAAATGGTTACTATTCCATTTCTATTTCAGTGGTGGAGTAATGTGTCGTTTTCACAAGGTGAATGGAACGCCATATTTATTTTTCCAGTGAAATGGAATGGGTATTACACGCTTGCGATATGAAACACCGCGAGCAGTTCTACTGTCTCAGCCAGCGGCAAACCCATGATACCGGAGTAGCTGCCTTCGATACGCGTGATGAACGCCGCCGCGCGCCCCTGCACCGCATACGCGCCCGCCTTGTCCATCGATTCTCCACTGTCGATATAGCGCTGAATCTGCGCGTCGCTGAGCGCGGCCATCGACACGATGGATTCGCTGATGCGCGTTTCGAGTTGATCGGCGAAGGTCACGGCCACTGCGGTAATCACCACATGGCTGCGGCCCGACAAGGCATTCAGGATGCGTTTTGCATCCGCCGCGTCCGCCGGTTTTCCAATGATCGTGTTATCGAGTGCGATGGTGGTGTCAGCGGCCAGTACCGGCTTAATCATTCCGGTGGCGCGCCGCGCCACCACCTGCAAACCGGCCTGGGCCTTGGCAATGGCCACGCGCAAGGCATAGTCGCGCGGCGCTTCGCCCGCCATCGGCGTCTCGTCCACTTCAGCACCGCGCCTGGCGTCTTCGCGCATCAGCAGCACTTCGTGTCCGACGCCGATCTGCCGCAGTAACTCGCGGCGGCGCGGACTACGCGACGCCAGATAAATTTTTCTGTCGGAAATCGGCATGTCATCACGCCCGGTGATAAGGGTGGTTGCCGAGGATCGACATCGCGCGATAGAGCTGTTCCGCCAGCACCACGCGCACCAATCCGTGAGGCAAAGTCAGCGGCGACAGCGACCAGAGCCAGTCAGCGCTGTTTTTTAGTCGCGCCGCCGAGCCATCCGCGCCGCCAATAACAAACGTGACATCGCGTCCGTCTTCGCGCCAACGCGTGATTTTACCGGCGAGTTGCCCCGTGGTGACCGTGTTACCGGTTTCATCCAGCACCACGGTCATGCCCGTTTTGGGCAGCGCCGCTTCGATGCGCTGCGCTTC
>JAYVQD010000082.1:0-2764 GCA_043777275.1 Nitrosomonadales bacterium | reverse complement strand
GTTCGTCGGCTCATCGATTATTCAGGTCAAGTCCGACAGGCTGCTAGCTTTTTCATCACCGCCAGATTCATCGCGCGCTGCGTTGTCACGGAAAACGGCCCGGCGGGCGCGATCAAAGTTTCTTCGCGCTGCTTTGTTTGCACACGCGTAATCAATTGCGGCAGCCATTGTTTGACCTCGCCGAAGATGCGGTCGATGTCGTTGGCACGCACGCCGGGCTCGTAGCGATCCATCAACGCGTCGTAGCGCGAGAGACCGCTGTCGTCGGCAAGCAGTTTCGCTTCTTCGCGCGACAGGCGTACCACCTCGCGGAAGTTTTGCAGAAACCCTTGCCAGTCGTTGGCTGCGCGCTGGCTGCGCCACGCGTGTTCGCATTGGGCACCGGCCAGTGATTTAGCCTGCACCAGCGATTCCGGCAGCGCGTTGGCGTTGCGCCAATCGCGGCGCATCTCGCGTAAATTTGCGCGCTCGCTGTCGCTCAACGGCTCGTCTTCCGCCATGCGTAACCGTTCGCTAAGCTGCGGGTCGGTGCGCACGCGATGCATCAGTGCCTGCAGCTCCGCCTCTGCCGCGGCGCGCGCTTCGTTGCCTTTGGCGGGCATCATGGCGTTGCGGTCCCAGCCGAGGATGGAAGCGGCGTGGCTATAGTGGTAGAGCTGCGTCCAGGTGCGGCGGAGATTGGCGTAGTGTGAGGTGGTCATGCTGGCCTATTGTTGCGTATTGTTGTCTATTGGAAAACATCGCTAAAACAACAAGGCCACGTAAAATTCACGCGGCCTTGTTGCATAACAATCATTTAAAAACAAATACTTATAAATGATCCCGCATCGAGCAGACTATCGTCCCGTCCATACCGGCTTGCGCTTTTCCATAAACGCGCGGCGGCCTTCGACGTAATCCTGACTGGCAAAGCAATCGGCGACGGCTTTATCGGCCAGCGCCTGATCGCGCTTGTCCGCGTCTTTGACGTATTCGTCGATCACGCGCTTGGCAGCGACTATTGATAGCGGCGCGTTGTCCGCCATGGTGGCGGCGTACTGCGCCACAAACGCTTCAAGCATGCCGGCTTGCAGCACGTGATTCACCAGCCCGATGCGATGCGCTTCGTGCGCGGTGTAACGGCGTGCGGTGTAAAGCACTTCTTTGGCGACCGAGGGGCCAACCAGTTCGATCAGTTGTGACAGTGACTCAGCCGCGTAACCGATGCCCAAGCGCGCGGCAGGCACGCCGAATTGCGCGTCTTCGGAGCAGATGCGCATGTCGCAGTTCAATGCAATGGCGAGGCCACCGCCCAGACACCAGCCGCGTATCATCGCAATGGTCGGTTTGCCCACGCCGCGCAAGCTTACGCGAAAGCCGCTCGACATTTTGTTGTAGGCGGCGAGCTGTTCCGGCGTGGAGCGATTGTTTTCGTATTTGGAAATATCGCCGCCCGACACGAATGCCTTGCTGCCCGCGCCGCGCAACACGATCACGCGTATCGACGGATCGCCGGCGAAATCGTCGATCACCGCGCCGGCGGCTTGCGACATCTCCGGCGACATCGCGTTGTGTTTTTCGGGATAGTTAAACGTGAGCGTGCCGATGGCGCCTTTTTTGGTACCGAGTATTTTGTCTGTGGAAATGGAATCCATGGTGGCTCCTTTAAATCACGCCTTTGGCGCGCAAATCCGCGAGTTGTTCTTTGGTATAGCCGACGGACGCCAGAATTTCGTCGCTGTCTTTGCCTAAATCCTGCGTGGCGCGGCGGATTTTCTTGCTGGTGCCGACCATATTGATTGCCGAACTCACCAGCTTGATGTCGCCGAGCTTCTCGCTCTTCACGCTCTGCGCAATGCCCAGATGCTGCACCTGCGGATCGGCAAAGGTTTTGTCGATGGTGTTGATCGGGCCGCAGGGCACGCCGGCGGCTTCCATCACCTCGACCCAATGCGCGGTCGGCCGGTGCTGCGTGACATCGGCGATGGCGGCATTAATCAGCTTGCGCTCCTTGCTGCGCTTTTGTTGGGTATCCCACTCAGGGCAGTCTTTCCATTCGGGTTTGCCCAGCGCATCGCAGAAGCGCGCAAACACGCGCGCCGATGAGGCCGCGATATTGAACAAGCCGTCGCTCGCCGGAAACACGCCGGTGGGCACGCCGGTAGGATGATCGTTACCGGCCTGGCCCGCGACTTCGCCGGCCATCAGATAACGCGTGGCCTGGAAGTCGAGCATGAAAATAATCGATTCGAGCAGGCTGGTATGCACCCAGCGGCCGAGCCCGGTTTTTTCGCGGTCGAACAATGCGGTCATCACACCGAGCGCCAGCAGATTGCCGGCGGTGATGTCGGCAATGGCGACGCCCACGCGCACCGGGCCCTGGCCGGGCAGGCCGGTGATGCTCATCAAACCGCCCATGCCTTGCACGATCTGGTCTACGCCGGCGCGTTTGCCGTAAGGGCCGGTCTGGCCGAAGCCGCTGATGCTGCCGTAGACGATGCGCGGATTCACTTTGATCACGTCGTCGTACGACACTTTCAGGCGATGCTTTACTTCGGCGCGCATGTTTTCGATCACCACGTCGGCTTTTTCAGCGAGCTTCATGAACGCCGCATGGCCTTCGGGGGTTTTCAGATTGAGCTGCAAAAACTTTTTATTGCGGTGCAGGTTCTGAAAATCAAAACCATCGCGCTTGCCGGAGACATCCTCGCCGCCGGTGTCGGGCGGTTCAATGCGAATAATGTTCGCGCCCCAGTCGGCCAGGTGGCGCACACAGGTGGGGCCT
>JAYVQD010000081.1:0-10803 GCA_043777275.1 Nitrosomonadales bacterium | reverse complement strand
AAGAGGCGCTTGAAGCGGTGGCGAAAGATTATCTGCTGGCCGAAGCCGTGATCGACCGCGCCAGCCATCTGGCCGATGAAGTCGTCTTGCACACGCTGTTACAGCAACCGGTTGACCTGGACCTTTCCAACGAAGCGGAGACACGCGCCAGCGCCAAAAAAATAACGGCTCTGCTGAAAACTGATCAAATTAAAATTGAACCGGTCTACGACGAAAAAGCCGAGCAATTCATTATCCAGATCAAGAAAATCCAGCATGGCGTCGAGCGCCGTTCGCGCATTGATTCCGATTTCGTGCAAAGCGGTGACTATGCGCAGATTAAAAAAACCGCTGCGGTGTTGCAAGGCCTGTTGAGCGAAGGCGCTCACGTCAAATTTGGCGATCACCAGCAGCCGGTGAAAGAGTTCCGTGACGCGATCGACTGGGTACTCAACGAAGCGCAGCGCGGCGTCAGCGTGCAGCGCTACAAGGGCTTGGGCGAAATGAATCCAAGCCAGTTGTGGGAAACCACCATGGATCCCAAAGTGCGGCGCCTGCTGCGCACGCAAATCGAAGACGCTATCGGCGCCGACGAGATCTTCAGCACGTTGATGGGTGATGCTGTCGAACCGCGCCGCGCGTTTATCGAAACCAACGCGCTCGGCGTGCGTAACCTCGACGTGTAGCTTCTTGGCGACGCGATAGTCGACCGGACCGCAGCCGCGCTCGCGGTTCAGCCGCCGCGGGTATCCGCCAGCACCAGGTCCGATGCTTTCTCGCCGATCATGATCGACGGCGCATTGGTGTTGGACGCCACCATGGTTGGCATGATCGACGCGTCGCACACCCGCAGTCCATCGATGCCATGCACCCGCAGCCTTGCATCGACCACGGCACGCGCGTCCGTACCCATACAGCAGGTACCGATCGGATGATACGAGGTCTGCCCCGTGGCACGGGCATGGTCCAGCAGCGCATCGTCGCTCGAAGCATCCGGCCCCGGTCGTGTTTCGCGCACGATGTGCTGTGCGAGACCCGGTTGTGCGGCGACCTTGCGGATCATGCGCAGGGCCGCCACGATGGTACGCACGTCGTGTTCCGCCGCAAGATAATTTGCGTGGATTTCGGGCGGCGCGCTGGCCTCGGGGCTGCGAATATGCACAGAGCCCTGTGACTCCGGCCGCAGCACGTAGCAGCCGATCGAGAATCCCGGATACGGGTCGAGCCCCATGCGCTCGGCGATCGAGCGCGCACCCTCGCGGCCGCCGTAGTGGCTGCTGGCCATCGACAACTGGTGCAACTGCATCTTGATATCGGGGCGCGGCAGTTCAGGACTGCTGCGCGCGATCGCCATGGTTGTAGCCGACGAGGTGGACATCAGCCCGCGACCCAGAAACAACCAGCGCGCGCCCATTTTCGCTTTTAGCAGCGGATTGCGCAGAATGGTATTGAGCGTGATGTTCAGTTTTGTTTCAAAGCCCAGCCGCACATGAAGATGGTCGCGCAGATTCTCGCCGACGCCGGGCAGATGGTGCGCGACCGCAACGCCTGCGCGCTTGAGCACCTCACTGTTACCGATGCCCGATAGCTCCAGCAGTTGCGGTGACTGCACGGCGCCGGCGCACAGCAACACTTCGCGCCGCGCGCGCACGGTGATTTCTTCTCCGTTCTTGCGGTACATCAGGCCCACCGCACGGCGGCCTTCGAGCAGCACGCGTTGCGTCAGCGCGCCGGTTTCGACGTGCAAATTAGCGCGGTGCATCGCAGGCCGCAGATAGTTGTCGCCGGTGTGTCGCCGCCAGCCGCGCCGCGTGTTGTACTGAAGGTAGCTCACGCCCTCGAAACGCGGCCCGTTGTAGTCTTCGACCATCGGCACGCCGGCTTGCTGCGCGCCCTGGATAAAGCCTTGCGACAACGGATCGCGGTCAAGGTAGCGGGTGATATGCATCGGCCCGTCATGTCCGCGGTAGCGCGGGTCTCCCTGCGTGAAACTTTCCATGCGCTTTAAGTACGGCAGAATGTCGCGGCTGCCCCAGCCCACGTTGCCGAGTGACGCCCAGTGGTCGAGTTCGAGCGGATCGCCGCGCACCCAGATCATGCCGTTCACCGCGCTGGAGCCGCCCAGCGCGCGCCCGCGCGGCCAGAAGATACTGCGTCCGCCCACCTTTTCATCAGGCGCAGTCTGAAAGCGCCAGATCGCGCGTTCGCCGGTAAGGATGTGTGCAATGCCGGCCGGAATTTTGATCCACATCCAGCGATCATCCTCGCCGGCCTCGAGCAGCAGCACGCGATGTTCGCCGGAAGCGCTTAAGCGGTTGGCCAGCACGCAGCCGGCGGAACCTGCGCCGACAATGATGTAGTCGTATTCAGTAGGGGTCATCGGGGGCACCGCAGCGTTTCTTGGATTGGCAAACCTACGAGCTGCATTCAACGCAATCAGGCGTGATCACACGTGATGTGGCTCCGCGGGCAATTCGGCAAGTTCGATCAGGCAGCCTTCCGTGCCCGCCGGATCCAGAAACGCGATGCGGCAGCCTGCGTGGCCGATGCGCGGCGTTTCATCGAGCAGCGGGACGCCTTTGGCCTTGAGCTCCGCCAGCGCTTCATCAATGTTCTCGACTTCGAAGCAGATGTGATTGATGCCGCCTTTTCCTTCGGCAATCATCTTGGCGTGTTTGCTGTCGGGCGTGGTGCCCGCGATCAATTCCACCATCGATTCACCCACCGGATACAGTGCCAACTTCACCGGCCGCAGCGGATTGGTTTCAACCTCGCCCAGCTTGATGCCGAAGCAGCCTTCCCATAACGCGCGGCTTTTATCCACGTCCTTGACCAAAACCCCGACATGCTCAATGCGCTTGATCTTCATACGCTTCTCCCTTGAAAGAATGCGCAGTGTAGCGTTTTGCTTGATAAACTATGCAAGTATATGTTTTTAAACGACTATTTGTTAACTTGTTGCGCGGATTACCAGCGGCAGAAGGCTATCAATAGGGCGCAGGTTTGGACGCAGGCGCTTGCTGCGCGGCGATGAATTCCCGTATCGCCGCAGGCAACTCGGGCCGCGTCAGTATGCCGGTGGCGCCGGTATGCGATGCGCCTTCCACCAGCACCAGCGTCATGTTGGGACGCAAACGCTTCAATTCCTGCATTTCTTGCAGTGCGTGATCGAGCGTGCCGACCACGCCCAGCGTCGGCACCTTGACCGCTTTCATCTGATCGGGCGTTACCGCTTGATCTTTGTATCCGCGCAAAGACGCTGCTGTGGAATGCGGATCAAAATCTTTGTTGGCACGGCACGCATCGGCGCGGGCTTTGTAATCTGCCTCGGTAGGCTTGGCGGTGGGCGGCGCCTGCCGATAGATGCGGCTGCGGCTGATACATTCTATTTCGATTTCGGCGGCCTCGATTTCGATGCGCGGGTCGTTCGCCGCTACCGGCGAGCGCCCGGCGGCCGCCACTTGCGTCGCGGTTAAAAACCGTTCGGGATGCAACGTCAGCAACTGCGCCACCGTGCTGCCGCCGAGGGAGTAACCGACGATGTGCGCGCGCGAAATTTTCAGATGATCGAGCAGACGCGCCACATCCAGCGCCTGTTGCCGTCCGTAAGCAGCGGCGTCGCGCGGCTTGCCGCTTTTGCCATGCCCGCGCGCATCAAATGCAATGACGCGAAAATCTTTCGCCAAATTGTGCAGTATGCCTTGCGTGACCCAGCTCTCCAGACTCGACGTGCCGCCATGCAGTAACACCATCGCCTCGCCCTTGCCGTGATCGACGTAGCGGATGCTCACACCGTTGGCGTCGAAGAACGGGTCTTGTGACAGCGCAGGTGCCGCTAAAAACAAATGGTTACAATGATACCAATTGGATTGACTATCAGTTGCGAATATCCTGCAGGAACCACTCGGTAGGCAACTCGCGGCCCAGCCCCGCCGCCTTGGCTTTACGATACACCAGCGCGCCCACCGACGAAAACTGCACGCCCCAATTGCCGATGGTGCGGTAGTGCGTGATCTGATCGCGGTGCGTGCGCCCCGGCACCTTGCCGGAAATCACGTCGGTGTACACCGGCCATTCGTCCAGCTTGAGATTTTTAGTCGCGCGCGGCAGGCGTTTTTGCTGTTCCTCGGTGCCCATTACGAAAGCGCCCAGGCTGCCGCCGATGCCCTGCTTGAACATCGCGCTTTCGGGGATGGGCAAACCTTCTTTGCCTTGCTGCACTTTCACGTCAAAGCGCGCCGCCACCGCCGCTGAAATTTCGTGCGGGCTTAAGTTGATCACATGCATGCCCGGTTCCAGCCATTCCGGCTCGATGGTGGGTTTGATGCTGTCGGTGCAAGTCGAAAGGATGTCCACGCCGCGCACCGCCTCGCGCGCGGAATCCACCGCCACCACGTCGATGTTCAACGCCTTCGACATTTCCGCAGCGAATTTTTCGCGCTTGGCCGGCGTGCGGCTGAACACTTTTACTTGCTTGAGCTTGCGCACCACCGCGTACGCCTCCAGAAACGTACGCGCCATGCCGCCGGAGCCGATCATGCCCACCACGCTCGCATCCTCGCGCGCCAACAGCCGCGTGCCGATGCCCGCCGCGCCGCCCACGCGCATATGCTGCAAATGCCCATCGTTTAAAATTGCCAGCGGCTCGCCGTTGCCCGTGCTGTAAAGAAACACCAGTCCGCAAAACGTGCCCGGTTGCATGCAGAATTTGTTCTCGGAGGTGCTGCCGTCCGCGCCCTTGGGCCAATGCACGATGTCCGATTTAAGCCGCACCGCCAGCACGCCGTCGCTCGCGCCCTCGACGGACCCGAAGCGGTAATAGCCATCGTCGCGATCACACGGCACATAGGTGTCGATGCGCGGTCGGAAAATCGCCTTGCCTTGCAGCAGTCCGGCAAACGCGGCCTCCTGCGCTTCGATGCATTCGCGCATGGTGAGCGTTTGGGCTACGACTTCGTTGTTGATCATCAGCATGACGGTATCCCGGATACGTTCGAATCGGCGAAGCAAAGCCCGTGCAACGCGGCACCCGCAAAAAAACACAACAAAATCGAAAGGCTATGCGGCCTTGCGTGCTTTCGCCGGCGCTTTCTTTTTAGCTGCGGTCGCAGGCTTTGCCGCGACTTTAGGTTCGGAAGCAACCTTCGCACCCGCCTTCGGCTCACGCGGCGCAAACTCAAACGACACTTTGCCATCCGCACCACGCGCCAGAAACGCCGAGAACGGGCGGCCTTTTTTGCTGATGAATTTATGCAGCAAATCGGTCTTGCCGTCCTTCAGCAGCTTGGTGACTTGCTCGGGTTCGATGTTGCGTTGAAGGATGATTTTGCCGGTGCGGAAATCACAGGTGCGCGGTTGCGCAGCGGATTTTTCACAGATGTAGGCCATGCCGTGATCGTAGACCTTGCTACCGCATTTGGGGCAGGTGCCGAGGGAATCCTTGCCGGTGAAATCCACCGGCTCGGCGTCTTCGTTGGCCTGGCCGAAATCGAATTCGAGTTTGTGTTCGGCGTTTAACTTGATGTTGGCGGCGAAGGGACGGCCGAGGCGGCTGCGAAAGCCCTGCAACGGGCCGATACTTTTTTTGGCGATGAGTTCGTCGATCTCGGCCGGTTCAAACTGCCGTCCGGCGAGGATGCGCCATAGCGAAAACTCGCACTTTTCGCACTGGAATTTTTTGTAGTTTTCTGAAATCGTGCCGCCGCAACTCGGGCATTTGGCCTTGAGCGTGACGTAATCGCCGGGCACGGATTCGCTGTCATGCGCCTTGGCGCGCTCGACGATATGGCGCGTCATCTTGCCGATCTCGCGCATGAAGGTGTCGCGTTTTAACTTGCCCTGCTCCATCTGTTTTAACTTGTATTCCCACTCGCCGGTCATTTCGGGCGAAGCGAGTTCGGGAATTTCCAGCCCGCGCAGCAGCGTAAACAGCGCAAACGCCTTGGGCGTGGCCTGCAATTCGCGCCCCAAGCGCACCAGATATTCTTCGGCGATCAGTTTTTCGATGGTGACGGCGCGTGTGGCCGGCGTGCCCAGGCCGCGCTCTTTCATCGCGTCGCGCAGGTCTTCGTCTTCCACCAGTTTGCCGGCGCCTTCCATCGCCGACAACAGCGTCGCTTCATTAAAGCGTGCCGGCGGTTTGGTTTGTGTGGCGAGCACGTCGATGCTTTCGGTCTTGGCTTTTTCGCCTTTTTTCACCGCCACCAGATTGGGTGAGTCGCCGTCTTCGGCCGCGGCTTTGCCGTGAACTTCCAGCCAGCCGGCGTTGACCAGTACCTTGCCTTCGCTCTTGAACGCTTCTTTTTCCACGCGCGTGACGCGCGTGGTGACCATGTATTCCGCGCTCGGATAAAACACCGCCAGGAATTGGCGCACCACCAGGTCATACAACTTGGTCTCGATTTCGTTCAGCGCTTTGGGCGGCTGCCCGGTGGGTATAATCGCAAAGTGGTCGGAGATCTTTGCGTTGTTGAAGATGCGCTTGCTGGGTTTGACCCAGCCTTGTTTCAATATTTTTTTCGCGAACGGTGCGTATTCCGAATCGGACAATACCTTCAGCGTTTCTTTGACGGTGTCGAGATAGTCTTCCGGCAATGCGCGCGCGTCGGTACGCGGATAGGTCAGTACTTTGTGCTTTTCGTAGAGCGACTGCGCGAGCGACAACGTGGTGCGCGCAGAGAAACCGAAGCGGCCATTGGCGGCGCGTTGCAAACTGGTCAGGTCAAACAGCAGCGGTGACGCCTGCGTGGTGGGCTTGCTTTCTTCTTCGATAATGCCGGGCTTGCCGTCGCACTTGGCTTTGATCGCGGTGGCTGTTTTTTCGTCCCAGATGCGTTCCGCGCGCAAATCGGGATTGATGGCATCCGCCTCGCCTTCTTTCTTGGTCTTGGCGAAATTCTCGTCGATCCAGCGGCCCGCATACGAGCCTTCAGCCACACCAAACGTGCCGTGCACTTCCCAATAATCCTTGGGCACGAAGCGTTTGATTTTTTCTTCGCGCTCGACCAGGATCGCCAGCGTCGGCGTTTGCACGCGGCCCACCGGCGTTTTGTGAAAGCCGCCGCTCTTGGAGTTGAACGCGGTCATGGCGCGCGTGCCGTTGATGCCCACCAGCCAGTCGGCCTCACTCCGGCAGATCGCCGCGTCGGCCAGCGGCAACATTTCTTCGTCGCTGCGCAGATGCTTGAAGCCCTCTTTGATCGAGCCTGCGGTCATCGATTGCAGCCACAGGCGTTTTACCGGTTTTTTGCTGCCGGCGTGGCTGGCGATGTAACGGAAAATCAATTCACCCTCGCGGCCCGCGTCACACGCGTTGATGACGCCGGTGACATCTTTGCGTTTGAGCAGCTTGGTCAGCAGCTTCAGCCGCGCTTCGGATTTTTCAATGGGCAGCAAATCAAAATGCGGCGGAATCACCGGCAGGTTGGCAAACGACCATTTGCCGCGTTTGACTTCAAATTCTTCCGGCACGGCAATCTGCACCAGGTGACCGACGGCGGACGACAACACGAAATCATCGCTTTCGAAGTAATCGTCATGGCGCTTGAAGCCGCCGAGTACGCGCGCAATATCGCTGGCGACGGACGGCTTCTCAGCGATAATTAGTTGTTTTGACATGGTTTTTCTGAATGCTCGCGCGGAGAATGGGTTGTAGGCTACCTGTGCGGGTAAGGGGTGGCACAACACAGGCGGCGTAAAAAGAGGCGCAGATAATAAGAACAAACCGGGCGCGAGCGCAAGCGCCAAACATCACAGGAAGAGCGAATCCCCTCTTCCAAAAACATAAAAAATATAATAAAAACAAATACTTACGATATCCTCTGCCATAATCCACCAGCCAGGCTGGCGACCGCCCCGCCCAACTCCAGTTCGGTTAGCGCCGCGCTAACTTCATACACCGGCAATCCGGCGCGCCCCGCCAGGGTGTCGACATCGCACGGATCGTAAGCCATATGGGCGAGCAGAGGATGATTCATGGTGTCACGACCGGCTTCGCCAACCCCGCCAGCAGGTAGCGGCAGCCGCAGCTCGCCGAGGATATCCGCCGCGTCGTCCACCAGCTTGGCGCCCTGTTTAATCAGTACGTGGCAGCCTTTAGACAGGGTGGAATGGATCGACCCCGGAATGGCAAAGACATCCTTGCCCAGCTCATTGGCAATGCGTGCGGTAATCAGCGAGCCGCTCGACAGCGCCGCCTCAACCACCAGGCAGCCGCGCGTCATACCGCTGATCAGCCGGTTGCGGCGTGGAAAATTGGCCGCCAGTGGCGGCGTGCCCAAGGCGAACTCGGAAACAATAGCGCCCTTCTCCGCGATGGCGTGCGCCAGATCGCGATTGCGTGCTGGATACACCTTGTCCAGGCCGGTGCCGACGATGGCGATGGTGGATGACAATCCGGCCAACCCGCCGCGATGCGCGGCTGCGTCCACACCCAGCGCGAGTCCGCTGACGACACACAGCCCGGCGTTGCTCAATGCCGTGGCGAAGGATTCTGCGGTGAGCTTGCCTTGTGCGGTGGCGTTGCGGCTGCCGACAATGGCGATCGCGGGTTGATTGAGCAGCTCACGCCGGCCCTTCACGTAGATCAGCGGCGGCGCATCCGGTGTTTGCAACAGCGCTTGCGGGTATTCGGCATCCGCCAGCGTTACCACGTGGTTGTTGGCATCCGCGAGCCACGCCTCGACGGCGGCAAGGTCGCCATGCAATTGACCATCGAGTATGGCGTCAGCGATTTTGCCGCTGACAACAGCGGTCAGCGCCGAGCGGCTCGCCCCGATGATTTGTTCCGGGCCACCGAACGCAGAGAGCAGTTTACGGAAGGACTCCCCGCCAAGTCCTTGCGTGAGACTCAGCCGCAGCCAGGCTTCCAGATCAGGCGCGAGCGGCACGGGAAACAGCGACAGGAAACAGCGCAGCCGTGCGCAGGTGCCGGGCGGCTGCGCGAGAGACGATCAGGGCGTGGTAACGATATCCGAGAGGGCTACCGGGCGGCTGGATTCCATCACCAACGCGAACGACGCGTTATCGAACGTGCGGAATACCATGACCAGCCCGTAGCGCTCATCGGGAAGATTGGCAAGATCGGCGTCATTGACCGGCGTCCCCGAGGAGTACACCGGCGCATCGCGCGGCGTCAAACGTTCTTCGTAGTAGGTGCGGCGGTTATCGTTGCCGGACAGTCCCTCACGACCGAACATCGGACTGGTGCGCAGGTTGTAGCGCGCGGTATTCTGGCTGCGGTAGACCGCGAGCACGTGGCCCACTTCAATCCCGTCCTTGGCGCCCTTGGACAGAGCGACGACAAAATGCTTGCCGGTTTCCCACAGGTTGTCATGCAGCAACACAATGCGCCCCTGGATTTTCGCGGTTGGCGCGCGCGGCACGTAGGCGAATTGCGGCAACTCCCTGCCCACCGCAACCAGCCGGTCGTCGGTGTAAATTTCCTGGGTGGATTTGATGATTTCGATGCGGCTGATGTCGCCGAACTGGCGCACGCGCGCTTCGCCCAGATACAGCGCCATATAGCCGAGGGTGGCGCCGGTGTCCGGATCGACCAGTTTGTCGCCGCGGCGATAGATATGCCAGTCCAAGCCCTTGTCTTTGGTTAGCCCTTTGGCAAAAGCGACGTTGCCTGCGCCCACGGCAACGCGGTTTTCCTCGGTGGCCATGATGCGCGGCGCACTGTCGAGCTCGGTTTCGCTGACGACCATCGGCTTGGACAGGAAGGCGTTAATCGCACCGGGCTGTATGGTCGGCACCGCGTCAGCGAGGTTCTCGGTGCGCACGCTGGGTGAAAGTCTGACGGTATCCAGGCGCAGACGGCCAGTGGCGCGGTCGAGTACCAATACGTCGCCGGGGTAAATGCGATGCGGATTGCGTACTTGTTCGCGGTTCATATTCCACAATTGCGGCCAGCTCCACGGCCTTTCCAGATAACGGCCGGCGATGCCCCACAGCGTGTCGCCGCGCTGAACGGTGTAACGGTCCGGTGCGTCTGCCTTCAGTCCCTGGAGCCCTTGTGCGCCGGCAACGCTGACGTAAGTCCCCCACAACGTAGCGGTGGCAAGGACCAGCAGCGATATAATCTTGTTTTTCATAGAAGCACCCCGATGAAAGCCGCGTCTCGTTAAACTAGCGCGCCTTGAAAGTTCATTATTGTTATGTTTGTTGTACGTACGCAACATGATAATTTGGATTAAATTCTGCATCTAGTTACTTCTATTGGCAAGGCTTTTTGTGGCGAAGCTCCCTATTTTATTGTATCCAGACCCGCGCTTGCACACCAAGGCGCTGGCCGTTACGCACGTCGATGACAAAATTCGTAATTTAATCAAAGACATGGGTGAAACCATGTATGCTGCACCCGGTGTTGGTCTTGCCGCAACACAGGTTGATGTGCATCTGCGCATTATTGTCATCGACAACTCTCCCGCGCATGACCAACTGCGCGTCTTTATCAACCCGGAAATCCTTGAATATTCAGGAGAAGCGGACTGCGAAGAGGGCTGTTTGTCGGTACCGGGAATCTACGAAAAAGTGACGCGCGCGCAAAATATCCGCGTGGGGGCGCTGGGCGCGGATGGCACCCCCTTTGAGTTATCAGCGGAAGGGCTGCTCGCGGTATGCATCCAGCACGAAATGGACCATCTGGAAGGCAAGGTTTTCGTCGAAAAGCTGTCGCGCATGAAGCGCCAGCGTATCCTCGATAAGATCAAAAAGCGTCAACGCGAGCCCAAATAAGCACTCGCAAGCACTCGCCGCGAGCCTTTCCCTTAACCCAATTTCCGCATTTATCCATGAGACTTATTTTTGCCGGCACGCCGG
>JAYVQD010000080.1:0-2770 GCA_043777275.1 Nitrosomonadales bacterium | reverse complement strand
AGTTAGACATGGATCAACTCTGGGATTTGACTGAATATGACTGTAGTACACATCCGACAGATCATCCAGCAAAATTTAAGTCCGACAGGCTGCTAGGCAGAGAACGATGAGCCGCAACCACAGGTGGACGTGGCGTTCGGATTTTTGATAACGAACTGCGCGCCTTCGACGTTTTCCTGATAATCGATCTCCGCGCCCAGCAAATATTGCAGGCTCATCGGATCGACCAGCAGCGTCACGCCGTCCTTGTTCAATGAGGTATCGTCGTCGCTGACGGCTTCCTCGAACGTAAAGCCGTACTGAAAACCCGAGCAACCGCCGCCGGACACAAACACGCGCAGCTTGAGATCGGGATTGCCTTCTTCCTCGATCAGACGCTTGACCTTGTTGGCTGCGTTGTCGGTGAAGACCAGCGGATCGGGTAATTTCTCGGTAATCGCATTCATACGGTATTCCTCGGTTACTTCTTTACTAAGACCATCTGGAGCCACTCTAATTCAAATACAAGTGTGTGTCACTCGGAAGATATCGATTTAAACTTAACCACTTTGTCGGACTGGCTATCGACACCGAACACCAGCCGGCCTTGAACCACCGCGCCCATTTGCATTTCCAGCTTTTGATAGTGAACATCGCCCGTAACCGTGGCTTTGGGTTGAAGCTCAAGCGTTTGATCGGCGTAAATGGGGCCTTTCACCTGCCCGTTGACCATCACGTGATGAACGCGCACCTCGCCCTCGACCTCGGCCTGCTCCGATATCACCAACATACCGGGCGGATCGCCTGCCGAGGTAATGTTTCCACGCACTTTCCCGTCTATGCGCAAACCGCCGGAGAAACTGATATTGCCTTCGACTTCGGTGCCCGCGCCTATCAGGGTGTCGATACGGCTCTGCGGTTTTTTGCTGTCTTTTCCAAACATGATCAGCCTCCCTATGAAATGTTCACGGATTGCGTGAGTTTAGGCGCACGCGCGCCATTTTGGTATACCCGTACCTGGATGTTTTTGACCATGGTACCGGCCTCGACGCGGAAAGTGCCCTCAACACGCTGAAACGACTTGAAATTGAGCTGATATTGCTGCGATTTGGCGTCATTTTCGGGTGGCAGTGTCAACACCACTTTTTGCGCGCCCTGTTGGGCGGTTATAATCAACTGAATGCTGCCGTGAAAATCGCCCGGTCGCTGTCCGCCCTGCACTAACAACATGCGATAGCGGAACTCGCCAGGCATCGCATCGGGTTCGAGCTTGAAACGATTGATGGCTACCGCATCATCCTTCCCCGGCACCGGCAACAAGGATTGGAAAAAAGCGAGATCGTCCTTGAGCGCAGCGTTTTCCACCGCCAGCGACTTGACCTGCTTGGCGAGATCGCCGTAGGTCGCGCTTTCGATTTTGCGCTGACTATCGGAAATCGCCAGCAACTTGCGCGCCTCGGCAAGCTCGGTTTCCTGTTTGGCGGTGAGTTCATTCAAGCCCTTCATTTCACCTTCGATTTCGCTTTTGCGAAAACCGGCGAACTCGCTGCCGAAATGATACGTCGCCCAACTGGCCCCAACGATTGCTGCCATCACGCCAGCCATAATCACCCAGCGCATGTACCACGGCACATGCGCGCGCACCGCCATGCGCGGCGCGCCCGCGCCAGAGCGATTCTTGAGCCTTCTCCACCAGGCTTTCAACGCGCTGCCACTCTAGATTCGCTGAATTTACTTAATTCGCTCAAGGCAGCAACGCAACGTGCCGCAGCCCCGTGGTTTCGGGCAAACCGAACATAATGTTCATGTTCTGCACGGCCTGACCCGCCGCGCCCTTCACCAGATTGTCGATGACCGATAGCACCACGGCAGTGTCTCCCCCTTGCGGTCGGTGGATCGCGATGCGGCACATATTCGCGCCGCGTACGGAACGTGTATCCGGGTGCGAACCCGCCGGCATCACATCCACGAACGGCTCGTTGGCGTAGCGTTTTTCGTACAGCGACTGCAAATCAATATCCTTGGCGATTGTTTGCGTGAGCCGCGCATACAGCGTGGCGTGAATGCCGCGAATCATCGGCGTGAGATGGGGCGTGAATATCAGCTTCACGGCCTTGCCTGCCTTTCCAACCATATGCGTAAGCCCCTGCGTGATCTCGGGCAAATGCCGGTGCCCCGCCACGCCATACGCCTTGAAGTTATCGGCGGCTTCGGCCAGCAGTGTATGCACTTCGGCCTTGCGGCCCGCGCCCGACACGCCCGATTTGGCGTCCGCGATCAGATGTTCGGTGTCCACCACGCCTGATTCGACCAGCGGCAGGAAGCCAAGTTGCACTGCGGTAGGATAACAACCGGGATTTGCCACAATTCGCGCGTTAGCGATCGTGTCCCGATGGACTTCCGGCAGGCCATACACCGCCTCGGCCACCAGATCGGGGCAAGCGTGCTTCATGCCGTACCAGTGTTCCCACACCGGGATGTCCTTGATGCGGAAATCCGCGGCGACGTCGATCACGCGCACGCCCGCCTTCACCAGCGCGGGGGTATCTTTCATCGCAATGCCGTTGGGTGTAGCGAAGAAAACCAGATCACATTGATCCAGCGCGGCCGCCGCAGGCTCTACAAATTTAAGGTCGATCCAGCCGCGCAGATTGGGAAACATATCGGCGACCGGCAGTCCGGCTTCCGAACGGGAGGTTATCGCGGTGAGTTTGGCGTTGGGATGCTGTGCCAGCAACCGCAGCAACTCCACACCGGTGTAGCCGGTGCCGCCGACAATGCCGATATTGAT
>JAYVQD010000079.1:0-10843 GCA_043777275.1 Nitrosomonadales bacterium | reverse complement strand
GGGAAGCCGGCCAAGGTAAGCCCAAGGCAACGGAAGCTCGGGAATTATATGCAGTAGCCGTCCCGCACTCAGAACATGCTGGCCGCTATATTGACGGTGAACGCCAGAACGGCGGTATTGAAAACGAATGAAAATATGGATTGTGTCAGCACCAGTCGCCGCATGCGCGAGGTTGAAATACTGACATCTGCGGTTTGCGAGGCCACCGCGATAGTGAATGAGAAGTAGAGAAAGTCACTATATTGCGGCTTGAAATCGCCGTCGCCATCTGGCCACTGCAAGCTGCGCACATCCGGGAACCGGTAATACTCGCTCGCGTAGGTTAACGCAAACAACGTCGGCACGATTAGCCATGAGCCTGCCACGGTCGCCAGCGCGAACATCACATGCGGCAGCGCATGTGGCGCGCCGGGCACCTTGGCTGCGGATAGTTCGATCACGATGCCGGCAAGGCTTACCAGCGTCGTCAGCACCACGACCGCGAGCACCGTCAACGCACCCTCGGCCTGCGCCGCCGCGATGCGCCGAAGTATTGAGTGATCGGCTCAAAACATCATTAAAGCCACCAATGCAAGATAACGCCACACGTCCACGTTCCAGCCAAACAGACTTCGGGTGACGGCGCTGTGTGCGCCGGGCAGCGACAGGGACACGACGATGCCAACCAGCATGGCAGTGATCAGGCGGGGGCGGGCACGCAAGTGACGAATCATAGGCATGATGCAATAGGGACCTTAGCGCTGCCGGCTGTAGTGCCGGAGAGGTGTGGGTTACGGCGCACTTATGCCGTTGCAAACATGGCAACGACAGTCGCCGCCATCACCACGGTGGCAACCCACCCGAGACTACGCAGACGCGGGCCGATCACATGCGTACCCATGACGTCGGTGCGGCTAGCCAGCAACATCATCACGGCCATGATAGGCACCGCGATCACGCCATTGAGCACAGCGGACCAGAACAATTCCTTGACCGGATCCATCGGCGTGAAGCACAGAATCACACCACCTACGGTCGCTGCGGTAATCACGCCATAGAAACCGCGCCCTTCGTTTTTGTCCAGGCGCAGACTCAGGCTGCCACGCCAGCCGGCTGCCTCCGCCACCGCGTAGGCAGCCGAGCCCGCCAGCACCGGTACCGCCAGCAACCCAGTGCCGATGATCCCCAGGCTGAACAGCAGAAATGTGAAGTCCCCGGCTATCGGCCGCAGCGCCTCCGCAGCCTGTGCCGAGGTCTGAATGTCGGTGACGCCGGCAGCATGCAGTGTGGCAGCCGTGCTCAGAATGATGAAGAACGCAATCAGGTTGGAGAACGTCATGCCGATGAGGGTGTCGAACTTGATGCGCCGCAGATGATGCCGCACTTCGGCAGGCGTGTGCGGACCGGCGCCGCTGGTATCTTCCATCTCCTGCGCGGCTTGCCAAAAGAATAGATAGGGGCTGATGGTGGTGCCGAAGACCGCCACCACGGTCAGCAGTACTTCATGACCCTGCGTGCCCAATGGCAAACTTGGCTGCAAAACTTCGCTGGCAATCTGCCACCAATCCAGATGCAGCGTGAACACCACTGCCACGTAGGCCAACAACGCCAGCGTCAGCCATTTCAGCCAGCGCACATAGGACTGGTAGGGCAAAAACACCTGCAGCACCAAGCACAACAACCCGAATGTCACTGCGTAAACATGTGCGGAGCCGCCAACCATCAGGCGCAGCGCCTCGGCCATCGCAGCGATGTCGGCGGCGACATTCAACGTGTTCGCCGCTAGCAGCATGCCCACCACCGTGAACAGCACCCAACGCGGAAAGCTGGTCTTGACGTTCGCGGCCAGCCCGCGGCGGGTGACATAGCCGATACGTGCGCTAACGATCTGTATCGCAACCATCAACGGCAGCGTGAACACCATGGTCCACAACATCGAAAATCCAAACTGCGCGCCGGCCTGCGAGTAGGTTGCGATGCCGCTCGGATCGTCGTCCGCAGCACCCGTGATCAAGCCCGGGCCAAGTTGGCGCAGACCCTGCCGTATGTTGAGCTTGCGGATTGATTTGATGGCGGCTTCTCCGAAAGCGGAAACCGCCTCGTGGTTGAATGAATTACTGGAGGGCAAACATAGGCGCCTACTACAACACCACATTCAAATATAAAGCGTTACACCCGATGCGCCGCGACCTGTAGCACGGTTATACCGGTTGCTTGGAAATCAAAATCCTCGAAAGCCACGGCATTCCTTCCATGATTCTTGACCTTGTACATCAAAGTGTCGGCGGCTTTGATGGCGTCGTCCGCGCTGCGCGGCGGCTGCTGGAATATCACAATGGTAGCGTTGACGTCGGTGATTTTGATGCCGTAACTCGCCATGCGCCCGCGATCCGACTGAATATACAGCTCAGTCTGCCCGCCGATTTTGGAGGCAGCCACATCCGCTGCGCCGCGGCGCTCATGGCAAGCGCCAGCCAAATCAGACTCTTTATCATAGTTTTTCGGTCGCGAGCCGCAGATACAAATCGAATGCGGTGCCTTGCTTGAGCGTCAACGTGTAGTCGCGCCGCAATGTGCCAAACCAGGCCGTGACCTGGTAAGTGCCGGCAGGTAACGACACATCCACTCGTGGGCCGGTGTCGTCGCTGGCCAGCATCACATTGCCCTGTAGATCGGCAATTTGCAGACGCAACGGGCTATACCCGGCTTTGTGGCCGAGAGAGTACAGCGTGTGCATCCATTGCAGTGCGCTTGCGAGGTATCTGTCGCTGCTGCGGCGCGCGGCTTCGGCGTGAATCACCAGACGTGCTGCCGATAGCGTTACCGCGTGGGGAGTCGCATTGCTGAGCATGTGATGGTTTCCCGCATCGGCGGCGATGGGTTACAGATTACGAATCTTCGTATGTCGTGAACAGGGTCTTAACGTCAGCGGATGCATTACCGTACGGCATGTCCGACGCGCCAAACGGGCTGGTAACAATGGGTCACGTTCCGCGAAACGGGCAATCGCTACCATTGCGGGTGGCGGTTTTTCGGGTTTGCGCGCGTTGCAACAGCGCCGCCACCAGCGTTGCCGCCGCTGCTGAGCACGCCATCGTCGGTGAGGCTGTAACCAACTGGGCCAAACCATCGATGGCCTCGGCGCTAACCTGTTGCACATAATCCACCAGCTTGATCACATCGCCAGCGCGCACGTCGTGCGCATCTTCCGCTTGAATGTGCAAGTCGTGCCATCCGCTGCGAAACCACAGCTTTGCAAAAACGCCGTTGGCCACTGCCACCAAGGACAACACCCCGAGAGGATGCATCAGATGTTCGAGCAGGCGGCAGCGTTCGATCGCAGGCGCGGCCTCATACACCTGCCCGGCTAACTGCGCGATGGTGGGTTCTGATTCGCGGTAGCTGGGGAGCGGCGCGGTAGTTGAATCGTCGTGCGTAGACATAGTCGGCTCCTGATTTGTCGGCAGTACCATGAGCGCAGATCGCAGCACGTTGGCCTGCCGTAGTTTATATTAAAAATATTGTTTAAAATCATATACTTACTATGAATCTACTAAGCTAAGGTATGCAGAGATCAATGCATCAGTTGCGCTTCGATTTCTGCAAACGTGCCGGCGCGCAGACTGGCTTGAATGGGGATGTCGAGCTGCCGCGAAATACGCGCGGTGGAAAAGATGCCGCGCAACCGAATGTCGCCCGTATCACTACGATCGACCACCAGCGTGTGCTGGCGCCCGGCCAGCCTGAGCGTGGCGACGATGTGCCCCACGGTGGCGGAACGCACCTGATCCATGCTCAGCACCCGCAGGGCGCGACAGGACGTCATCACGTGGCGAACCAGCACTTCGTCGTGGTGTATGCCTTGCAGCGCCGCGATTTGCACCGGTCCCGCGCCCAAGATATCGTCGGCGGTGATCGCGCCCACCACCTTGCGGTCGTGGTCCACAACCAGCAGCAGCCTCACGCCGTGCTGTAGCATGCGCTGGCGCGCTTCATCGATCATGTCGCCGCCCAGTACGGTGACTGCGGCGACGCGCGCAAGGTCCGTCATGACATCGGCAGCCGGACTGTCCAACTGCACGTGAGTCAGCGTGCGCTGCTTGGGCTGGGCATAAGCCGCGCCCTGCGGCAACACGGCAAAGGTTAACGGCGCATAGTTTCTGAACATGGTTATTCCTTTCCAAGAGTCGCACCAACGTTAATGCGTGAAGGCCATGTTCGCCAATACGCAATGCGACTGTGTGTCCGAATGCCGATGCTTTGTTTCATCTGAAACAATGGGCGTGCTGAATCGCCAGTTGCCGTAAGCACAGCGTAAGTCTGTGGGCCGAAAGTGGTGCCGTTCTACGAGGGGCGGCGTCCACCAGGGCGCGCCCAGCGAATATTTTAATCAACCTTCAGGAGATAGCCATGACCCGACTCATTACTTTTCTGACGCCGCTTTTAATGCTGGGCGCCGCGCATGCTATGGAAGTTCACGATGCGCCCATTCCCGAGCCCAACTATCTGGGGATTTTCATTTTTCTTTTACTGTTCATCGGCGGTAGCGGCTGGTTTATGTGGAGAATCATGCACACGGACAACAAGAAAAAGCAGGACAACGGCGGCCAATCCAAGCCGTAATCGCGGCGCGTCTGTTTCAGAGCAGCACCTCGGCCAATGCGTGAGCAAGCTCGGCGCGTTGCAGCGGTTTGGCCAGCACCCGCGTCACCCCGGCCGCGGCTGCGCGCGATGCCAATGCCGCACCGCCGTAGCCGCTGATCAGAAACACGGGCAGGCGTGGCGCGAATAAGCGCAATTCCCGCGTCAACTGCGTGCCGCTGGCGCCCGGCATAACTTCATCGGTGATAACCGCCGCGAAGCGCTGTGGTGTCTCGCGTAATGCCTGCAGCGCGGCCGCCGGGTCGGTAAAACCGGTCGGATCGTAGCCGAGGCCCTTGAGCAATTCTTCAAGCAGAGTGACCAGCGCGGCCTCGTCGTCCAGCACCAGAATCGACTGTCCGGCGCCGCTCGGCGCGGCCTTTTGCACTGCTGGCGGCTGGCCGAGGGCATCGGTGCATTCGGGAAAATACAGAATGAAGCGGGCGCCGTGTCCGTCTGTGCTTTGCACGTCGATAGCACCGCCAATCTCAGCCATGACGCCATGTACTACCGCGAGCCCAAGTCCGGTACCTTGTGTGCTGCGGGTGGTGAAGAAAGGCTCGAACAAGCGTTCCATTACCTCGGGTGTGATTCCAACACCCTGATCCGACACGCTCAGCGCCAGGTAGTCGCCTGCCGAAAGCTCGGCATGCGACAGCAGGCGCGGCGCGGTAACGTGCTCGCGCGCGAGTCGCACGCCCAGCATGCCGCCGTTGGGCATGGCATGTATGGCATTGGTACACAGGTTCATCATAGCCTCGAAAATCTGTGTCGAATCACCGCGCAGCCGCGCGCCCGGTGCATCAAGACCGCGTTCCAGTACCACACCCGGCGGCAGCGAGGCTACCAGCAACGCCAGTACCTGCTCGACCACGGGCGCCAGTTCAAATACCGTCGACGCGCGCGCGCCACCTCGGCTGAAGGCGAGGATGCGCTCGACAAGCGCCTTGCCGCGCTGCGTGGCCTGCAACACATGGTCGAGATGACGCGCCTGGTCGCTGCCCTTGGGGGCCGCGTCATGCGCCATCTCGCCGTAGCCCAGAATGGCCGCGAGGACATTATTGAAGTCGTGCGCCACGCCACCGGCCAGCGTGCCCAGTGACGCAAGGCGGCTGGCGCGGGATTGCGTCGCTCGCAGTGCGTGTTCGGCCGCAGCATGCCGCCGGTTGGCGCGCTGCACCAGGTAAACCGAGGCCGCCATGATCGCCAGAATCAGCGCCAACCCTGTGGCGGCGAGTCTCGCGAAATCGCGCCACGAGGCCAGCACAGCATCCAAGTCACGTGTCAACATCAGCTTCAGGCCATAGCGCGGGAGCGTATGCAACCCGACCAGACGCTCGCTGCCATCGCTAAAGCGCCGTAGTTCCATGGCTTGTGCGCTATCCATGCGTTGCGCGCGTCCGGCTTCGTCGAGCGTGGGCGTAGCGACGATCGATCCGGACAGGCGCACGCCGTCGCTGCGAAATACTGCCATGTGCGCATCGGGTGCTTGAGCCGCCACGGCGAAAGCACCGCGAAGCGCATCGGCAGGTATGGCCGCGAGTATCCAGCCGCCAGAAGTACCAGCTTTGCCGGAGAACCTTACACACAGCGCCACCAGCGATTCCTGCGTGGACTTGTGCTCAAACGGGCGGCTCACCGCGACCGCGTCATCCGCCAGCCGGTCCGGTGCGGGAGAGAATGCGGACAGTTGCGGCGCGGGTGTATCGTCCGATGCTGCAAGCAAGCTGCCCTCGGTGTTGATCAGCCACAGTGTTTGTACCAGGGGCATCAACTCCGCGCGTATGCGAAGTGCGCGCTTGGCTTCGGCGCCAGTCGTCGGCAGGCGCCCTTCGCTCAATTCCAGCCGCATCGCGTGCATGCCGACTTCCGCCCCCTGCAAACCGCGATTAATCTCGTCGGACAAGGCGAGCGACAGCACGCTCAGTTCCCGCGCCTGACCGTCGATGGCAGCGCTACGCAGCTGCAACAAGACGAATGCTGCGAGTGCCGCCATAGCCAACCCCAGGCCCAGCACAGCCAGCGACAGCGTGTGTCTTTGCGAGAATAGGTACATGCGCTATTATGCCTTTACCGTTTACACAACCCGCCAGCGCCCGTGTTGCGCTTGGCCGTAACGTTTGTAATCTGCCTGCGAAGTCATGAACACCGCCACTGCCCCGCACCTTCTGGTAATCGACGACGACCCTGCAATCTGTCAGTTGGTGGCGGAGTATATGGGCAAAAACGATATGCGCGTCAGCGTCGGCAAGTCTGGACGCGAAATGTTTGAGATTCTCGGGCGCGAAGCGATCGACCTGGTACTGCTCGATCTTAAGTTGCCCGGCGAGGATGGCATGCAGCTCGCGCGCGCACTGCGCGAACGCGCGACCATCCCGATTGTGCTGCTCACCGGACGCAACGAAGAAGCTGACCGCGTGATGGGCCTCGAACTGGGCGCAGACGATTACGTCACCAAGCCGTTCAGTCCGCGCGAATTGCTGGCCCGCGTTCGCGCGGTACTGCGCCGTTACCAGGTGCAGGCGACACTGCCGGAGCGCGACAACACGCGCCGCGCATATCGCTTTTCGGGATGGGAACTCAAGCTGCTGACCCGGCAGCTGGTGTCGCCCAATGGCATTTCGGTGGAACTGTCCAACGGCGAACTCAGCCTGCTGAGCGCGTTATGCCGCGCACCGCAGCGCGTGCTCACGCGCGATCAGTTGTTGTCGATGTCGCGCCTGCACGAAGCCGAGGTCTACGACCGCGCCATCGATGTGCAAATTCGCAGATTGCGACTAAAGATTGAAGCCGATTCGGCCAATCCTGTGCTGATCATCACCGAGCGCGGCGCGGGCTACCGGCTCGCCAGCGAGGTGGAAACCCTGTACTGATTGTATGACTGCGGTGGCTACCCATTTAGGAAAATACGGGTCGTCGTCACCTGTTAACTTCCTCCGAATGGGCTACCCAACAGCGGACTGTGGCGAGCGGCAACTTAAGGTTGCTGGTAGCGGCAACTGCGCACTGCGCGGGACAAAGCTGCCCTTGCTCGACACGCTATGTCTTCTCCACTGACCGGTTGCAGCTTCAGCGGAAACTCCGCAAAATCCGCAACCGCCGATTTAACGTAAGTATTTGTTTTAATTAATTTTTTAATAGTTTCTTATTACGCAGCCAGTGTCAGTTTCTGAAACGTATGGCAATCCTCCGGCGCGCGTCCACGGCTGACCGCGAATGTCCATGTCACTTCGCTCACGTACACGTCACCTTTGGAATCGACTGCCAGGCCATGCGGCGCGGCGAAACTGCCGGGCGCGGTGGCTTCGGGCGTTCCCATGCGCGACAGCAACTTGCCTTGTTTATCAAACACGGAAAGCCGCGCGTGCATGGCCTTGGTTATCGGGCCGTGCGTGAAGGAATGGTCGCCGATGTGCCACCACAGTTCGGTCACATAGGCGCGGCCCTGCGCGTCGAACACGATATGCGTGGGGCGTTGCGTGTCGGTCCATTCGGTTAAATATTCGCCGTCGGGACTGAAAATCTGAATGCGATCACTCTCGCGGTCGCACACGTAGACGCGGCCATCGGTGTCGCACGCAATGCCGTGCGGCAAATGAAATTGCCCCGGCCCGCGGCCCGGCGTGCCCCACGAGTGCTTGAGTTGGCCCTTCGGCGAAAAACGATGCACGCGCGCGTTGCCGTAGCCGTCGGAGATGTAATAGTCGCCGTTGGGGCCGACCGCGATATTGGTGGGGCGATTAAACGGGTCTGCCGAACGCTTGATGGAGGGCGTGGTGCTGCCGTCGTAACCGGTGTCGGACGGCGTGTTCATGGTGCCCATGGTCATCAGCAGTTTGCCTTCGGGCGTGTACTGGCGCACGGTATGGTTGCCGTCGTCGGTGCAGAATATCGTGCCGTTGGGATGCACGCTGATACCGTGTGTGCGATAGGTAAAATCGCCCTTGCCCCAGGTGCGGATGAAGTTGCCTTGTCTGTCGTAAATAATCACCGGGTTTTCGCCACGGCACATCAGGTACACGCGATCTTCGCCGTCTACCGCGACACCGGCAACGTCACGATGCGCAAAACCTTTGGGCAGTTGTTCCCAGCCTTCGACGGCGGAATAGTTGAGCTTGATTGCGGTATCCATGCGGCTCTCCCTGAAAAAAATAAATTAAATCATTCAGCGCTTGTTGATACTAAAGCGACCCGGCCCGATCAGCGCAACCACCAGCCCGGTGAGCAAAAAGAATCCTTGTAACTCCAGCGCCCAGCCGCCGCTTCGGCCCAGATCAAACAACTGGCTCGAATGCGACAGCGCGATGGCGAAGATCATGTTGACAAGAATAATGATCCCGCCAATGCGCGCATAAAAGCCGAGAATCACCAATAGCGGCGCGATCACTTCGCCGATGTACACGCCATACGCCACCCACGCGGGCCAACCGGCGCTGATGAGCGACGCCTCGATGCCGCTCACGCCCTTGACGATTTTGGCGTAGCCGTGAAACAGCATGAACACGCCCAGCGCGATGCGCAGCAACAGCTTTCCGAGATCGTCGCTCATGATGATGGCTTCAGTGTCAGCTTGACCAGCGCATCAGCCCGCGCCTGTGCTTCAAGACTGCCGCAAGTCGCAATGAGTGTGTCGTACTGCGCGGGCGGAATCGGCAGCGCGGATTTGACTTCCTGCAGGCGGCGCGTCAATTCGGCGTAGTCCCAAACGAATTCGCGCCCGGTGGATTGTTGGGTATAGCTCTTGCCGTCTTTGGTGAAGATGGTAATGCGCGGGCCGAACAGCGTCATCTGGTGCGACGGAATAATCTTCACGCGATGCATCAGCTCCAGCACCTCGGGCGGATCGTCTTTTTCTTCAAGCTTGCGTCCGCGCGTGGCCGGATAGCCGCGCTTGACTGCGCCATAGGCCGTGAAATACGCGGTGCCGCCCTGCCGCGCCGCACCGTCTTCACGGCGGCTGGTGAACGCCGGGCTGGGGTATTGTGTTTCGAGCCAGTTGACCACCGCCTCGATGCGATCAATATCCTGGTATTGGATATTGTTTTCCTCGCACAGCTTCGCGGTGACATCGATATGCGCAATGTTGTAACCCGCCGTGTAGTAAATGCGATACAGCGTTTCGAGGAACATCCAGTCGCGGCCAAGATTCGCCGTGATGTCGTCGAGGTTCGCGCGCACGTCGCCGGTGAAACTGTAGGTGAGGATGCCTTGGTTGTTGCCGGTGTAAGCGTGATAAAAACCGGCGTCGCCTTCGAGCACGGTTTCGCCGCCCACGTGCCCCGGCTGCGCCAGCGCCACCGCGAGCATGGCGTTGCGCGTGGCCGCCCCTTCGCGCAGCGGATTGCCGCCCGCGCGCGCGGCTTCCAGGTTGCCGGACGCCAGACTTGCGCACAGCGCGATCGTGCTGTTGATCTGATCTTCGCTGTAGCCCTGCGTTTTCGCCGCCGCCACCGCCGCGCCGAAAATGCCGAACACCGGCCCGGGGTGAAAACCTTGCGACATTACCGTCGGAATAAATTCCGCCGCCATGCGTTCCATCACTTCATAGCCCGCGGCCACGCCCGTGAGATACGCCTTGCCCGAGGTGCCGGATGATTCCGCCGCCGCCAGCGCGGCGGGAATGATCGCGGTGTTGGGATGCGTGAGCATGCGAAAGGTGTCGTACTTGCCGCCCGCAAGCGCCATTTCCGAATTTGCATAGGCCGCGCCGCCCTTGGTCACCCGCGTGCCATCGGTCATGATGGTCGCGCCTTTTTTCACGCCAGCTTCTTCGTCGGCGACCATCTGCACGGCCTGCTTGCCGGCGGCGGTTTTCGAACCGATCAGCACGGAGGTGAGCGCGTGCAGCGTGACACCTTTGGCGCGATCAATGACGGCGGGCGGAAGGTCTTCGTAACGCAGCGCAGCGGCCCATTGCGCAAGCTGACGGCTTAGAGATGCCATGGTGCGGTTCTCCTGATGTGGTGGTTTAAAAAGACGCTGCGCGCGCCGGGGGCCGGGAGTCCTGTCGAAACCCGCTCGCGGATTACCGTGAAGAATATCCCAAATCGCGGCATCCGCAAGCGTGCGTCTTGTTGACAACCACCGGTGCACTCATTAAAAGTGATTGCCTTAACAGCGCTTGATCCGTCCGGCGTGCAATGCGGACTTACGCAACACTCGATCTTCCTACTATTCCCAGCCAGGAGGCGAACCATGAAGCGAATCATTCCGGTGGTTTTCA
>JAYVQD010000078.1:0-2793 GCA_043777275.1 Nitrosomonadales bacterium | reverse complement strand
CAAACGAGCGCTTCGCAGCCAAGAATCCCGCTAACGCACTGGCGGCGACAGCGACACCAATGAATGCCCACGGATTGCCATGCACGTAGCCGTTAGCTGCCGCTGCCGTTCTCCTGGCTTTGTCAACCGCCGGTCGTGAAGCATCCATCAGACTCGCTTTGACATTACACAATTTCTCGTCAAACTTCTCGCGCGCGAAGGCTAAGCGCGCACCCGAAACGTTCGCCGCCGCCTTGAGTAATTCCTGACTATCGGCAATTACGGTTTTCACATCACCGGCCATCTTGCTTTTGGCCTGATTGAACTCGTCTGTTCTTTGATCCATTATCGCCATCTCCTGAGTTGAATAACGCTGGACATATTCGAGGATGGTTGAGTAAACACATCGAATACACACATGAACTGACTACGGGAACCGTCATGCTGTTTGCCAACTATCCATCGTTACCGCATGCCGGTCTGTGCGACGGCACACATAGGCCGCTCTTTTGAACACGCTCGGTGCTGCGTGCAGTTACCCGCTTGCGTATTGCGCAGGGACTAGCGTACCGAACGCGACCGTTGCGCGTGCAGGTCGAGCAATTCCGCTTCGAGTTCGTGTATGCGATTGAGCAGCCGCAGCGTCAGCGTAAGACCGTTTGCATCGAGATCAAAATCATGACGTAACCGTGCCGCAGTGCGCGCCAGCGCCAGGCAGGGCGCGCTAAAGCGCACCTCCTCCGCATTGCGTTCCGCAGCCGGCTCAGCAGCAGTCACCGGTAACAGCGCTTCGCAGTCAACCAGATGTTGCAGTTCGGCGAGGGACAATCCCGACAGTGCCACAATTTCCGTGAGCGAGAACTCGTGATGTTCGTCAAGCCATAGGGTTTCGGACACTTCTGTAATGTCGAATCTCATGTCGCAGCCTCCGTGAAATGACTGCGTGGATCGAAAGTCGATCCGTCCGCCAGTTGCTGCAACAGCTTGCGTTCGGTATCGCTCAATTCGGCGGGCAACACCATTTGCACTACCGCGTACAGGTCGCCGATGCCTTCACGCGGATGGGGCAGGCCGCGTTTGGCCAGCCGCAGTTTCTGACCGCTGCGCGTTCCGGGCTGCACCTTAAGGTGTACTGCGCCGTGGAGCGTCGGCACTTCCACGGTGGCGCCCAGCGCGGCCTCCCACGGCGCGAGCGGCAGATCGACATAGAGATCGTGACCGCTGGCACGGAATAGCGGATGGGGCAACAGATGAATGAGCAGATACAAATCCCCGTCACGCCCGCCGCTCAGACCTTTACCGCCTTTGCCGGGCAACCGCAGCCGCTGCCCTTCGGAGGCGCCTTTGGCGATGCGCGCCTTGAACGAACGCGGCACGCGGCGCATGTAGCCATCGGCGCCGGGCTCCGGCACCGAAAGATTCACATCGAACTCAGTGCCGTACGCCGCCTGTTCCAGTGTGATCGCTGCCGGGACTTCGAAATCCTGCCCCGGAATCGGAAAATTTCCACCGTGGCCGCGGCCACCCTGCCGCTCGCGCGACAGGCTTGCAAACAAATCGGCGAGATCCATCTCATCGAATGCCGCTTGCCCGTCGCCGTGCGCTTTGCCCCAATCCGGCGGTGGACGGAAATCCTGCCCCGGCTGATACGCGCTGCCGAGATCATCGTAGGCCGCGCGCTTGTCCGCATCTTTGAGCGTTTCGTAGGCTTCGCCGACCTCCTGGAATTTTTCCTTGGCGTTGGCTTCTTTCGATATGTCGGGATGGAATTTATGCGCGAGTTTGCGATACGCCTTCTTGATATCGGCGGCACTCGCGCTGCGTTCCACACCCAACGTTTTGTAGTAGTCCTTGTATTTCATCGCGTATTTTTGCAGGCGCAATACATGACACTAGCGAGGACGGGCTATCCATCTTTCTGACAGGCGATACGGCCAAATGGCACGCTCATACAAAGAAGAAACCGGCCGCAGGTCTAACCGCACGACGAACGCGGCGGGTTGCCCTTGTCTATTTTTTGATGCTCATCTCATTGCCGACACTACGCACATTTTCGGTGCCGCGAGCCACTTCGATGGCACGGTCAATTTGGCTCTGATTATTGACAAACCCGCTGAGTTGAACTTCACCTTTGCGCGTAACGACTGCGATGTCCAGACTCTTGATGCTTGCATCGGCAAGCAGTGCCGACTTGACCCTGGCCGTAATCACACTGTCATCGACCTGATCGCCTGCGGTGGTTGCAGCACCTTTAAGACTCACTTTGTTCTCGACATTTTTCACGCCTGTCACGCTACGGGTAACTGCAATCGCGCGATCGATTTGCATCTGATTGTCAACGAATCCGCTCAATTGGACTTCCCCTTTTCGGGTTTCGACCTTGAGATCAAAAGCCTTAACATCAGGGTCGGCCAATAACGCCGATTTCACGCGTGTCGTAACCACGGTGTCGTCAATCTCCGTCCCCACCGTCGTACTCGGCGGCGGTGGCGTGCTGGCAGGCGCTTCCGGCGGTTTGTTACAGCCGGTGATAAAGAGCATACCGGTTAGCGATGCACTCACAGCAAGTAATCCAAGGCGGGATATCATTTGAACGTTACTCCTTTTAAAAATGAATCACTCAGCGCACCACTTTCCGTCGATTCGCTACATTTCTCTGTACGCTACCGCACGTAACAATCAAACCGTTCGTGTCAACATCCATCGCTTCTCTAAGGGTTTGTTGAAATTCGCGTGATTTTCATTTTCCCATCACTTTTTTGCCGGCTCATGTTTTTTTGTTACACCCTTTTTGACTGATTGACGACCCATGTT
>JAYVQD010000077.1:0-10919 GCA_043777275.1 Nitrosomonadales bacterium | reverse complement strand
AGGCGTTATTCAATCCGTTTTTGGTGAGACCGGATTTCACTTCAGGGGACTCCAGTGCGCGCGCGAACTCCGCACTCAGGCGGTCGATCGACGTTTTGGGCGCCCCCACGCGCGTGACGGCGCCGAACCAGTTGGTGGCCTCGTAGCCGGGATAGCCGGATTCATGCACGGTCGGCACGTCTTTCATCACGTCGCTGCGCACGAGCGAGGTGACAGCGATGGCGCGCAGCCGACCAACGGCCACATACGGCGCGGCTTCCGACACATTGCCGAAATTAATGGTGGTGTGCCCGCCCATCACCGCAATGGCCGCCGGCCCGCCGCCCTGATACGGCACGTTGACGATGTCGATTTTTGACAGCAACTTGAATTGTTCCGCAGCCAGCCGCTGAAAGCCGGTGGGACTGGCGGTGGCGTAAGTGAGTTCGCCAGGCTTGCTGCGCGCCAGCGAAACCAGCTCTTTAAGCGAGCGTGCGGGCACCGACGGATGCGTTGAAAACAACAGGGGATTGGCCGCCAGCCGCGCGATACCGGTGAAATCGCGCTCGGTGTCGTATGGCAGTTTGCGTGCGAACAAATTGATGGTGTAACTCGGCCCCATCAACAGAATCACATGTGCATCGGCGGGCGCGCGCGCCACCAGTTCGGTGGCGATCACCGTGCCGCCGCCGGGGCGGTCTTCCACCACGATCTGCTGACCCAGCGCTTTGCCCATTGAGGGCGACAGCAGCCGGCCGATGATGTCGATGGTGCCGCCGGCGGCGAAGGGTACGATGAAGCGCAGTTGTTTCGTGGGGAACCCTTGCGCATGGACGCCGCCTGCGCACATCAGGGCAGAAGCTACCGCAAGGCCGAGCGCCAACGTTTTAATGGTCATCGTCTGTCCGGTTACTGGACCTTGATGCCGCGTTCTTTCACCACCTTGGTCCAGCGGTCGTACTCGCGGCGGATGCGCTCGTTGAACTTTTGCGGTGTGCCGCCGGTGGGGGTCATGCCCTGGGCCTCGAGATTTTTCTTCATATCGGGCTCCTGCAGAATTTTGTTGATGGCACTGTTCAGTGCATCGACTATCGGCTGCGGTGTGCCGCGTGGCGCCATCGCACCGAACCACAATTCAACCACATAACCGGGGATGGTGTCGCCCACGGTGGGCACGTCGGGCAGTGCGTACCAGCGCTTTTCGGTGGTGACCGCGAGCGCGCGCAGCTTGCCCGTGCTGACATGCGGCACTATCGGCAGCAGACTGCCGACAATGATGGGGGCTTGCCCGGCGAGCAAATCGGTCATGGCCGCGCCGGTGCTTTTATAGTGTACGCCGACCATCGTCGTGCCGGTCATGCTGAGCATCAGTTCAGTTGCCATGTGCGTCAGGCCGCCCACACCGCTGGTGGCATAGGTGAGATCGCCGGGCTTGGCTTTGGCGAGCGCGATCAGTTCTTTGGTGGTTTTCGGCGGCAGGGACGGGTGCACCGTCAGCACAAACGGCGTAATGCCGAACTCGGCGACGCCGGGCAGTGAGTTGACCGGATCAAACGCGGGCCGGTGTGTCGCGGCCGACGCCGAGAAGCTGCCCGATACCATCAGTATGGTGTAACCGTCGGCAGCGGCGCGCGCGGCGATTTCCATGCCGACAATGCCGCCTGCGCCTGCGCGGTTTTCGACGATGAATTGTTGTTTGAACATCTCGGTGAGTTTGGCCGATACCTGGCGCGCGGTAATGTCACTGCCGCCGCCGGGCGCAAACGGCACCATCACGCGCACGACCTTGGTGGGATAGGCCTGTCCTGAGCCTGTCGAAGTGGCTTGCGCAGCGGCGAGCGTGGGGCAGAGCGCCGCTGCCATCGGCGCACACAGTGCGAACGCAGCACTCAGCTTCATGGGGGTGGATTTCATGTTGTTTCTCCTCGTTATGATTAGAAGATTCTAACTGGGTTTGTGATGCCGGTTCGCGGGGCGACGGTTTACTTCAGGGACAAGACCCGCAAAATTATGCGATAGTTCGTCTCCATTTACCATCTTAAAGCAGTAATGCCGGTAATTTTAGAGACCTATAAAGCGATGACAGCCATGACTGCTACCACAAACGAATTTCGGGTGATGACCTCCGGCGCTTTTACTGCGGCCCATCTGGCGTTGATGCCGCAAGTGGCGCGTCTGACGAACAAAACCATCGTCACCGCCTCAACCTCTGTAGGCACCGGCGAGAACTCGCTCGCCAATCGCTTAAAGCGCGGCGAGATCGTCGATATCGTCATTGTCGCCGACGACCTGCTGCGCCAGTTTGTCGACGCGGGGCTGGTGTTGGCGGATAGCCGCACGCCCATTGCCCGCTCAGTTATCGGTATGGCGGTGCGTGCGGGCGCACCCAAGCCGGACATCAGTTCCATCGATGCGCTGCGCCAAACGTTGCTGCAAGCGAAATCCATCGGCTACTCCGCCAGCGTGAGCGGCCAGTATCTCACCACCGAACTGGTACAGCGCCTGGGCATTGCCGATCAAGTGCTGAGTAAATGCCGCCACATCGGCGGCGGCGAGCGCGTGGGCGCGGTGGTGGCGCGCGGCGAACTGGAGATTGGCTTTCAGCAAATCAGCGAATTACTGCCGGTGCCGGGCATCGCGCACATCACGCCGCTGCCGCCCGAGGTGCAAAAGGTCTCGGCGTTTTCCGTGGGTGTTGCCACCACCTCGCCGGATGCAGCGCTGGCGCGCGCGGTCATCCAGTTTCTGGCTTCGTCAGCGGCGGCCAGCGCCATCACCGATAGCGGGTTGGAGCCTATCGGAGTTTGATGTGATTAGCGCGGCTTTTTCAAAAATTCCGCGTTCACACAGTTAATCAGCTTGTTTTCCTTGAGATACAAACATGCCGTTTGCGCGGCCTTGGTACGCAGATCGACGAGGCTATCGGGGCTGTAGAAGCCGGAGTGCGGCCCCATCAGTACGCGGCCCTTGAGCCACGGTTCATTGGCTTGCCACGCCTTGACCAGCGGGTCGGCCAGTGTGGCCGGTTCGCTCGGCAGCACATCGAGACCGACGGCAAGAATGCGATTGCTTTTCAGGCCATCGAGCAACGCAGCGGTGTCGCAGATCGGGCCGCGCGCGGTGCTGATGAGGTACGCGCCAGGTCTCATTTTCGACACGGCATCGGCGTTAATCATGCCTTGCGTCTCGGTGTTGAGCGGCGCGTGTATGCTGATGACGTCGGCGACTTTGAGCAGGTCTTCGAGTTTGGCGGCGCGGGTGAAGCCGAATGACAGTTCAGAGCCTATCGAAAGCTGCGGGTCATAAAACACCACGTTCATGCCGAACGCACGCGCCCGCAACGCAGACGCGGTGCCGATGCGGCCCATGCCGATCACGCCATACGTTGCACCACGCAATCGCCGGGCGGTGACGTTGTGCGTGTGCGTCCAGTTGGCGGTGGGGTTTTCGCGCAAGGTCGCGTCGTAGATCGCGGTGCCGCGCGCGAACGCCAGCATCATCGCAATCGCGGAGTCGGCCACTTCGGTGGTGCCGTAGTCAGGTACGTTGCACACCGCGATGCCTGCTTCGCCGCACAGTTGCAGATCGCAGTTGTCGTAGCCGACGCCGTTGCGCACGATGATGCGGCACTTTTTCAGGTGCGGCACCACCGTGCTGTTCATCTGGATACGCGCCACCACAATGCCGTCGCATTCTTGCCACGCCTTGAGATCAATCGCCTCGAAACTCGGCTTGCGCGGGTTGAGCAGCGTGGTGTCGGCGCCGAAGACCTTGGCTTCGAGATCGAGTTGTTCGGAGCGGCTGTCGGGGTAGAGCATGTTCAGCGACATTGATATTCCTTGGGTGGTAAGAATGAAGAAAGCAGTGCGGGGTTGAAGATTACCAAATTACTTCCGCTCCGGTGTGTACGCTTTGTGCAAATCCACCGGTTTCGCCGATTTTTTGTGCATGCGGATGTTGAGCATTTCGACGCATACCGAAAACGCCATGGCGAAATAGACGTAGCCCTTGGGCACATGATGGCTGAAACCGTCGGCAATCAATACCACGCCGATCAACAACAGAAAGCTCAACGCCAGCATTTTGATCGTGGGGTGCGCCGACACAAAGCGCCCGATGGCGCTGGCAAACAGCATCATCAGCGCAACCGAGGTGATGACTGCGGCGATCATGATCTCCACGCTATCGACCATGCCGACCGCAGTGATGATGGAGTCGAGCGAAAACACCAGATCGATAATGATGATCGCAAAATAACCGCCGAGAACACCGGCGCCACGGCGGAGGAGGCGTGGCCTTCCTGGCCTTCGAGCAATTGGTGGATTTCGCCGGTGCTTTTCCAGATCAGAAATAATCCGCCGGCAATCAGAATCAGATCGCGGCCGGAGATTTCGTTGGTGAACAGGCTGAACAATGGCGCGGTAAGCCCCACCATCCACGACAGCAGCAGCAACAGCCCAATGCGCATGAACATGGCGAGGAACAGCCCCAATTTTCGAGCAAACTCGCGGCGTGCGGCAGGCAGTTTGTCGACGATTATGGAAATGAAAATAACGTTGTCGATGCCGAGTACTAACTCCAGCGCGGTGAGCGTGAGGAAAGCAATCCAAGCTTGCGGGTCGGACAGTAGTTCTATCACCATGATTCTCAGGTGGCGTGGGGTGGCCTGTGACTTTAAGCAGAAGAATTAAAAATATCATTTAAAAACAGGTGGTTACGATAAATTCACCGCTGGCGCTGTCAAGCACCGACTGATCCATTGTACCGGCATCGACGCCCGTTGTGATGCGCGCCCGCCGCGCCTAGAATGTCCGCACCGCAAACCTTCGGAGGATTCCCAATGGCACACAAGATCACAACGACGTTGACCATCAACGGTCAACGCCAATCGATCACCGCGGCGGAAGACACGCCGCTGCTGTGGGTGTTGCGCGAGCAGCTCAAGTTGACCGGTACCAAGTTCGGCTGCGGCGTAGGACAGTGCGGCGCCTGCACGGTGCATCTGGAGGGCAAGCCGGTGCAGTCGTGTTTGTCAACGCTGAAAGACGTGGCGGGCAAAAGCATCACCACCATCGAAGGCTTGTCTAAAAACAGCAGCCATCCGCTGCAAAAAGCGTGGATCGCCGAACAGGTGCCGCAGTGCGGCTACTGCCAGTCGGGGCAGATCATGCGCGCAGCCGGGTTGCTGAAAGAGACGCCACGACCCACGCGCGAGCAAATCGTTGATTACATGAGCCCCAACATTTGCCGCTGCGGCACCTACGCGCGCATCACGCGCGCGATTGAGCGCGCCGCGAAGGAGGTCGCATGAAAACGACAGAAACCAAAATCAACCCACAACGCCGCCAGTTTATGGTGGGCGCGGCGGGCTTTACCTTTGGTGTGGCGGTGGGCGCACCCGGCTTATTGATGGGCGAAGCGCAGGCACAGAGTAATAGTGCCAACGTCAAGCTCAACAACTGGGTGACGATTTTTACCGACGGTACCGTGGTGATCATGTCGCCCGCCTCGGAGATGGGGCAGGGTTCGCTGACCTCGCTGCCGCGCATTGTGGCCGACGAGATGGATGCCGACTGGAGCAAAGTAAAAATCGACGGCTCGGCGGTGAGTGATCCGATTTTTGGCAATCCGGGCCGCAACTTTCACCAGTACACCGCGGGCAGCGCCACGGTAACCGGCTACTTCAATAACCTGAGGCAGTTCGGCGCGCAGGTGCGTCATGTGCTGATGGACAACGCGGCGCAGCGCTGGGGTGTGCCGATAGCGGAATTGAGCACTCAGCCCGGTGTGGTGCTGCATCAAAAAACCGGACGGCGTTTAACCTACGGCGAGATCGCGGCGTTTGCGAAAATTCCCGCTGAAGCGCCGCTGATCACGGTGGAGCCGGTGGCGACCGCCGAGTTTCGCCTGATCGGCAAAGACATCCCGCGCGTGGATGTCGAGGGCAAGCAAAATGGTTCTGTTAAATACAGTATCGACGTGCAGGTGCCGGGCATGATTTACGGCGCGATCCTGCGCGAGCCGGTGGAAGGCGCGGGTATCGCGAAAGTGGATGACGCCGCCGCGCGCGCGGTTGAAGGCGTGATAAGCATCGTGCCGCTGAAGAACGGTGTCGGCGTGCTGGCTGAAAATCCATGGGCCGCATTTCAGGGACGCAAGGCGCTCAAGGTGACATGGGGCGGCAAGGCGCAAGGTGCGAACTTCTCAACCAGTGGCGGTTTTGCCCGTTTTTCGGCGATAGCCAAAGACCCGGCGCATCCGGTGATCGATTGGGAGAAACAAGGCGATGCGGCAGGCAAATTAAAAAGTGCGGCCACCATCGTCGAAGCCGAGTACCGCTCCGACTACGCCTACCATGGGCAGATGGAGCCGCTGAATTCTGTCGCGGCGGTTTCACCCGCCGGCGACGCGGTGGAAATCTGGTGCGGCGTGCAGAGTCAGACCATCGCGGTGACGGTGGCGGCGCAGGCGCTGGGCATTGCCGAATCCAAAGTGAAATTTAATCACTGCCTGCTCGGCGGCGGCTTCGGGCGGCGCGGCAACCGCGATGCCGATTTCGTGCTTGATTCGGTGCTGCTGTCCAAGGCCGCCGGCAAGCCGGTGAAAGTGATCTGGACGCGCGAGGACGATATTCATTCCGGGCGTTTCCGTCCGCTGTATGTGAACCGCCTGCGCGCTGGGCTGGACGCGTCGGGCAATATTTCCGGCTGGCACCATCGCGGCGTGTGCGATCATGTGATGGCGTTCATGGACCCCGTGCGTTACAACCAGGTCAAGGGGCGTGATGGCATCGCGTTGAGCGGGATCAACGTCCGCTCCTATGAAATCGCTGATCGTCTGGGCGAAGGCGTGCTGGTGCATACCGGCATGCGCACCAACCCGTTGCGCGGCATCGGCTTGACCGCCAACAGTTTCGCCACCGAAGTGTTCATCGACGAGCTCGCGGCCAAAGCGGGCGTTGATCCGCTGGATTTTCGTCTGCGCATGCTCAAGCAGCAGCCGCGCGCGCGGCACGTGATCGAAGAGACCGCGAAAATGGCCGAGTGGCAGCGCAAGCGTCCGGGCCACGGTCTGGGGCTGGCCTACGTCGATTACTCCGGCACGCATGTGGCGGGCATCGCGGATGTGTCGGTGAACAAACAAACCGGCGCAATCAAGGTGCATAACTTCTGGTGCGTGATCGACTGCGGCGTGGCGGTGCATCCCGATAACGTGATCGCGCAAACCGAAAGCTCCATTGTCTACGGCTTGGGGCTGGCGCTGATCGAACGCATCAGCATCACCAACGGCGCGGTGGAGCAGTCGAACTTTTTCGATTACCACGTGCCGCGCATGCGCGACGTGCCGGAAATGCACATCAAACTGGTACAAACCAAAAATCATCCCACCGGCGCGGGGCAGATGGCGGTGCCGCTGGTGCCCTCGGCGATATCGAATGCGGTGTTTCAGTTGACGGGTGTGCGGCTGCGGCAACAACCGATGCTGGCCGCGCGGGTGAAAACAGCGCTGCTCAATGGCGAAGATCGGTTCGCATAAAAAGTCAATAAAAACAAATACTTAAAACATATTAACCACAGATAAACACAGATAAACACAGATAAAATTCAACACCCAAATCGCCTGGGGTTATCTGTGTTTATCTGTGTTTATCTGTGTTCATCTGTGGTTAAAAAAGGGGTTGGTAGTTAATGACGCAGATGGTGAAGGTCACGCTGACTGTCAACGGCGCGCAGCGTGAGGTAACGGCGCACGCTGACACGCCGCTGCTGTGGGTGCTGCGCGAGCACTTGAAACTGACGGGCGCTAAATACGGCTGCGGCATCGGGCAGTGCGGCGCGTGTACCGTGCATCTCGATGGCAAGCCGACGTTTTCTTGTTTGCATGCGATCAAAGATGTGGCTGGTAAAAGTGTCGTTACCATCGAAGGCCTGTCGCCCACCGGCAACCACCCGCTGCAAAAAGCATGGGTGGAAGAACAAACCCCGCAGTGCGGGTATTGCCAGCCGGGGCAGATCATGCGCGCGGCAGGGTTGTTGAAAGAGACGCCGAAACCCACACGCGCGCAGATCATCGATTACATGAAGACGAATCTTTGCCGCTGCGGTTCGTATAATCGCATCATTGCCGCGATTGAACGCGCGGCGAAGCAAACCTGATGCAACGTCGCGTATTCCTCAAGCGCACCGGCATTGCGCTGGGCTTTACGCTGATGCCCGGCGGCTTGCTGCGCGTAACCGACGCCCATGCCTGTGGCGAAGAAGGCGATGTTGATCTGAACGCCTGGGTGCATATCTCGAATAGCGAAAACACCATTTCGGTGAAGTGCCCGGCGGCCGAAATGGGGCAGGGCATGTACACGGCGATACCGCTGTTGATCGCCGAAGAACTGGATGCCGACTGGCGCACCATCCGCGTCGAGCAGGCGCCGTCGGACAAAGCGTTTATCAATCCCGAAAATTTCAACTGGCAGGGCGTGGGCGGCAGCCGCAGGACGCAGGGCTACTGGCGCATCGCGCGTCTGGCCGGTGCGCAGGCGCGCGCGATTCTGATCGCCAACGCCGCGCGCGCATGGAAGGTTGCGGCGGGCGAATGCACCACCGAACCCAACAACGTGGTGCATGCCGCGTCGGGCCGCAAACTCAGTTACATGGAAGTGGTCAAGCTGGAGGATATTCAGCTTGATGCGCCGCCGCTGTCCGAGAAAGATTTGAAACCGCCGTCGCAATGGCGGCTGATCGGCCGCGACGTGCCGCGCATCGATGTGCCGCAGAAGGTGACGGGCCGCACGCGCTACGGCATGGATGTGCAGATACCCGGCATGCTGTACGCGTCGATATTGCGCCCGCTGGTGGCGACACTGCCGTATCCGCTGTATGGCGATGGCGCCGAGAATGGCCCGCTGAAAATTGACGGCGCAGCGGCGCTGACCATCGAAGGCGTAGTAAAGGTCGTTGAATTGCCGCATGGCGTGGCGGTGCTGGGCACGGATTATTGGGCCACGGTGCTGGGCAAGCGTGCCTTGAAGGTCGAGTGGAAAAAAGGTTCGCTCGCCTCGCACTACGACAGCGAGGCCAAAAAGCGCGAGTGGGCGGTGCTGTCAGCGGATCGAACCCAGTCAGGCCGAGTGTTCGATAAAGTGGGTGATTTTGATGAAGCCTTTAAAACCGCAGCACAAACGATATCCGCTGATTATGTGACTGACCACGCGCATCACGCCTGCATGGAGCCGTTTAACGCCACCGCGTCGATGATGCACGACGACATGGAGTTGTGGTCGCCCACTCAGGGGCAAACCGCGGCGCAGCAGGCGTGCGCCAAAGTAACCGGGCTTGCCGAAGACAAAATCCGCGTGTTCACTACTTTTCTTGGCGGCGGCTTCGGCGCGAAGACCGAGCAATTGGCCAATGCCGAAGCGGCGATGTTAAGCAAGATCATGGATAAGCCGGTGAAGGTGATGTGGAGCCGCGAAGACGATGTGCAACACGGCGCGTATCGCCCGCTGGCCGCGCAGCACCTGGATGCGGCGATATCCGCCGACGGCAAGTTGATTGGCTGGAGTCACCGCTTGGTGGCCGATTCGGTGCTCACGCGCACGCGCAAAGCCGCGTGGGATCAAAACCCCGGCATCGACAGCGCGGTGGTCGCGGGCATGACGCAGCCGTACGGCATCCATAACAAACACCACGAATACATTCATCAGACGGGCGGCGTGCCGGTGGGTTACTGGAACGCGGTGGGCAACGGCTACACCATTTTTGCGGTGGAGTCGTTCATGGATGAAGTGGCGGCGAAACTCGGGCGCGACCCGTTGCAAATGCGCATCGATTTGCTCGCCGATCTACGCGCCAAGTCGGTGCTGGCGCGTGTACGCAAAATGGCGGATTGGGATCGCAAGCGTGAGGCGACTGCGCTGGGTGTCGCCTACAACCACGGCGGGCACGGCAACGCCCAGATCGCGGAAGTGGTGGAGGTATCCATGAATCGCGCCAGCGGCAGCATCAAGGTGCATAACGTGTGGGCCGTGGCCGACATTGGCACCGCCATCCAGCCGCGGCATCTGCAACAACAACTCGAAACCGGCATCATCTGGGGCCTGTCGGCGGCGCTGCGTGAGCGCATCACTTTCAAGGACGGCGTGGTGCAGCAGTCGAACTTCGCGGATTATCCGGTGCCGCGCATGGACGAGATTGCGCCGATACACATCGAGATAGTGCAGGGCACGGTGGCGCAATTTTCGGGCACAGGGCAGATCGCAGGACTACCGCAGGCGCCCATCGCCCCGGCGATAGCGAACGCGCTGTACCGCTTGACCGGTGCGCGGCTGCGCGCATTGCCGATGCTGCCGGAGCGAGTGCAACAGGCGCTGGGTGAAGTGCCGGCACGCGCGGGCTGATTATCGAGTGGGAGGAGCGGTGGTGATGAATCCATTGCGATGGGTAGTTTGCGTTTGCCTGCTGGCGGGTTGTGCCACGTGGATTGCGCCATTGCAGGCGCAAGAGCGCCGCACGCAAGCCGAAAGCCGCGACATGCGGCAGTTGGGCTACACCGATCTGCAGGGGCGCAGCCGCTATCATCCGGTAATCAATTTACAGAACGGTCGCTGGATCGCCTATGTCGGACATCACGGCGGTACGGCACTCAATCCGTTGACCGGGGTGGTGGAAGAAAACGGCACGTCGGTGGTGGATGTCACCGATCCGCGCGACCCCAAATATCTCGCGCATATTCCGGGTGAAGAACGCGAAGGCGAGGCGGGCGGCGCGCAGATGGTGCGCGCGTGTAACGGCCGCGATCTGCCCAAGGGAGACAAGTCGAAGACGTACCTGCTGCGCACGTTTGGATTACTCACTAGTCGATAATTAAGGCGACAATTGTGGAACTTTCGAGCGGCACGTCGATCAAACTGTTTATGAAAAGAGACGGGCGGACGTTTGATCACC